>NZ_JAPYKM010000030.1:0-85054 GCF_029623465.1 Pseudomonas sp. RIT-To-2
AGTTTCTCCACGACCAGCACTACCCCCTTCGCGAATCTGGGGTACGCCTATTCCACCCCTCAGGTAGCCAAATTGCCGGACGGGACGTGGGCCGCTTTTATTGCAAATGGTTACGGTAGCACCAAAGGTGTTGCTTCGTTATTCGTTGTCAATTTGGCAACCGGGGCGTTGATCAAGGAAATTGTGGCTGAGAGCAGTAACGGCAATAATGGATTGTCGACCGTGGCGCTCAAGGTCAATGCCTCGAACGTGGTTCAGGCGGCCTATGGTGGGGACTTGCTGGGCCATATGTGGAAATTCGATCTCACCAATGCGTCCACGGCGAGCTGGGGCTTGGCGTTTGGCGGCAGCCCATTGTTCACAGCACCTGGGGGCGCCAACCAACCCATTACCGCGGCCCCACTGCTGATCACCAACGCCACCAGTGGCAAGATGGTTTATTTCGGTACCGGTAAGCTCAACGAAACCAGCGACAAGACGACTACTGCTGCCCAAGGGTTCTATGCCATCTGGGATGCCGATACCAATACGACGGGTAACTATACGGTGTCCAACTTGCAGGCACAGGCGGTTACCGGGATCGCTAGCTCCAATGGTAGCCAGTACATCACCACGACCACCAATACCACCGACTACACCTCATTGAAGGGCTGGTACCTTCCATTGGTTTTCGGTTCCACCTTGACCGGCCACCGGGTTATCTACCAGGCGGCCTACAAATCGGCGAGGATCATCTTTACCACGGCCTTCGTTGACACCACCGATGCTTGTGCCAGTCAAGGCTCGGGTTACCCCATCGAGGTTAATGCCCTTAACGGCAGTATGTTGAGCTACCCAGTCCTGGACACCAACGGCGATGGTGTCGTCGACTCCAAAGACAGCCTCGTTAGCGGAATATACATTTCCACGGGTATCCCCAACCTGAATGGCATTATCGACGTTGCGGCCACGACGTCCACCACCGCCAGCCAGCGTAAAATAATCAACGACTCCAGCGGTACCATTACCACCTTGGTCGAGGCGGGGGATGGAGTGGCAAGTGTTGGTAGGGTCATGTGGCGGCAAATCCAATAGAAGGACTCTGAACATGCAACGAAGTACCCGCGGGTTCACGCTGGTCGAGCTGGTGATCGTGGTCGCGATCGTCGGCATTCTAGCGGCCATCGCCTACCCCAGTTACACCAACTATGTGCGCAAGACTCACCGCGCGGAGATTACCGAGCTGATGTCCGAGACGGCGCAGAACCTGGAGCGCTGGTATTCCAAATACGGTACCTACGGTGACTACAGCAGTACCGTGACGTTCACCAACCCGTCGAGCAACGCCTGGTACACCGTCAAGCTGGTGCGCGATGCCACGACCTACACTATTACCGCCGCGCCCATTGCCGGTACCCTGATGGCCACCGACACCTGCGGTACGTTCACCCTGGACAACACCGGCCTGCGCAGCAGCTCCGGCACCACGGCCACCGCCACCTGCTGGGGCCGTTGAGTTCACTGAAACTGGATCAAGCATGCCCACACAACAACAAGTGATCATCGTCGGCGGCGGCGTCATCGGTTTGCTGACCGCCCTGAACCTCGCGCCCCATGTGGGCCACGTTACCCTGCTGGACCGCTCCGGCCTGGGCCAGGAATCGTCCTGGGCCGGTGGCGGCATCGTCTCGCCGCTATACCCCTGGCGCTACAGCGCCGCGGTCACGGCATTGGCGCACTGGTCCCAGGATTTCTACCCGCAACTGGGCGCACGGTTGTTCGCCGATACTGGCATCGACCCTGAGGTACACACCACCGGGCTGTACTGGCTGGACTTGCCGGACGAAGACGAGGCCCTGGCCTGGGCCCAGCGCCTGAACCGGCCCCTGAGCAAGGTGGACATTTCGGCGGCGTACGACGGGGTGCCCGTACTGGGTGGCGGTTACCGCAGCGCGGTGTACATGGCCGATGTGGCCAACGTGCGCAACCCGCGGCTGGTAAAGTCCCTGAAAGCGGCCTTGCTGGCGCAACCGAACGTGACCGTGCGCGAGCATTGCGAGGTGCGAGGCTTCCTGCGCGATGGCCAGGCCGTGGTCGGGGTGAATACGGCTGACGGTGAACTGCATGGCGACCAGGTGGTGCTGACCGCTGGCGCCTGGAGCGGCGACTTGCTGGAAAGCCTGGGCGTGCGCCTGCCGGTGGAACCGGTGAAAGGGCAGATGATCCTGTTCAAGTGCGAGGCGGATTTCCTGCCGAGCATGGTGCTGGCCAAGGGGCGCTACGCCATTCCCCGTCGTGATGGGCACATTCTGGTGGGCAGTACGCTGGAGCATGAGGGCTATGACAAGACCCCGACCGTCAGCGCATTGGAGAGCTTGAAGGCGTCTGCGGTGGAGTTGTTGCCAGCGCTGGCCGATGCCCAGCCGGTGAAGCATTGGGCGGGGTTGCGGCCGGGGTCGCCGGAGGGCATTCCGTTCATTGGTGCGCTGGAAGGCTTTGACGGGCTATGGCTGAACTGCGGGCATTACCGCAATGGGCTGGTGCTGGCGCCGGCTTCGTGCCAGTTGTTTGCGGATTTGATGCTGGGGCGCGAGCCGATCATCGATCCGGCGCCGTATGCGCCAGCGGGGCGTTTGGCGGGGGATTAGCGGCGTCGGCTTCCCGAGCTTCGCCCGGTCACACGAAGGCAAATCGCGGCCGTCGGTCTCTACTCCAGCCCCAGTTTTTTCAGGCGGTAGCGCATCGACCTGAACGACAGGCTCAGGCGTTGCGCCGCCGCGGTGCGGTTCCAGCGGGTTTCTTCCAGTGCCTGGAGGATCAGCTTGCGCTCGATGTTCTCCAGGAAGTCTTCCAGGTTATCCACGTTGGTCAGGTCTGGCACACCGCCCTCGGCTACTGGCGCAGTGTCGGTCAGGCGCAGGTCACTGGCTTCGATGCGCTCGTTTTCGCACAAGGTGTACGCACGTTCGAGCATGTTCTCCAGTTCGCGCACGTTGCCGGGGAAGCGGTAGGCCTTGAGGGTTTCCAGCGCCGTGGCGCTGAGCTGCGCGGGCGGCAGGCCGCTGCCGTGTGCCAGGCGCTTGAGCACCTTGTTGGCCAGCAGGGCGATGTCTTCACGGCGTTCGCGCAGTGATGGCACGCGCAGTTCGATGACGTTGAGCCGATAATACAGGTCCTGCCGAAAGCGCCCAGCCGCCACTTCGGCGGCCAGGTCCTTGTGGGTGGCGCAGAGGATGCGCACGTCCACCACCACCTCGCTCTGGCCTCCGATGCTGCGAATGGCCTTTTCCTGAATCGCGCGCAGCAGCTTGACCTGCATGGCCAAGGGCAGGTCGGCCACTTCATCGAGGAACAGCGTGCCGCCCTGGGCCGCCTGGAACAGCCCGGGCTTGTCTTCCATGGCGCCGGTGAAGCTGCCTTTGCGGTGGCCGAAGAATTCGCTTTCCATCAGTTCCGAGGGAATGGCGCCACAGTTCACCGGTACGAAAGGCAGTTCGGCGCGTGGGCCCTGTTCGTGGATCAGGCGGGCCACCAGCTCCTTGCCACTACCCGATTCGCCGCTGATGTACACCGGCGCCTGGCTGCGCGCCAGGCGCCCGATCTGTTTGCGCATGGCCAGCATGGGCGGCGAGTCGCCCAGCAGGCGGTCATCGATGCTCGGCTGCTCGGCGGCCTGGCCTTGCAGGCGCAGGGCGCTGCCCACCAGTTCACGCAGCCGGGTGAGGTCCACCGGTTTGGTCAGGAAGTCGAAGGCGCCGGCCTTGAGGGCATTGATGGCGGTGTCGAGGCTGCCGTAGGCGGTGATCATGGCCACCGGCACCTGGGGGAAACGCTGCTGGATATGCTGCACCAGCTCCAGCCCCGTACCGTCGGGCAGGCGCATGTCGGTCAGGCACAGGTCGAAGGGTTCGCGGGCCAGGCAGTCGCGGGCCTCCTTGACGTTGCGCGCGCTGCGAGTGTCGAGCTTCATCCGGCCCAGGGTGATTTCCAGGAGTTCGCGGATGTCCGGCTCATCGTCGACGATCAGGATCTTTTGCCGTTGGCTCATGTTCAAGTCAGCTTCCGTGCATGGGCGAACGTGATTCGCAGGCAACTGCCACCGCGCTCACGTGGTTTGTAGTCTAGGTGCGCCTGGTTGCTTTCGCACAGCTCACGGGAAATGTAGAGGCCCAATCCTGTTCCTTTGGTCTCGGTGGTGAAGAAAGGTTCGAAGATGTGTTGCAGTTGATCGGCCGAAAAGCCGGGCCCATCATCCAGCACGTCGAGAATCGGCAGGCCGTTGGTCGGTTCGATGAACAGGTTCAGCCAAACCTGGGCCTGGCCGTGGTTGTGCGCGCTGTAGCGCAGGCCATTGTCCACCAGGTTGGTCAGCACCTGGGTCAGGTGGTGCGGGTCCATGCGGGTCTCGATGGGGCCGTCGGTGACGTACAAGTGCAGCGCCTGGTTGGCCGTGGCGGTGGTGCGAAAGTCGGCCAGGAACTGCTGCAGGAAATTGCCCAGGTCCAATGGCTGCGGTTCGGCCTGGCGGCGCCTGGACAGCTGCAGCACGTTTTCGATGATCAGGTTCATGCGCTTGGACTGGTCCTTGATGATCTGCGTAAGGCGCAGGTCGGCGGGGTCCAGGGTCTCGGACTCCTGCAGCAACTGGCCGGCGTGGCTGATGGCGCCCAGCGGGTTGCGGATTTCGTGGGCGATGCCGGCGGTCAGGCGCCCCAAAGCGGCCAGCTTGAGTTGCTGGGCCTGTTGCGCGATCTGCGACAGGTCTTCGAGAAACACCAGCGTCTGTTGCTGTTCGCCGCGGCGCAGGGCGATGAAGCTGGGCTGCACCGACGGCCCGGTGGGGGTGAACTTCAGGCTACGCAAGCGCAGCGTGGGGTTGGTACGCCACTGCAGCAGGCGTTCCACCAGCTCGGGGGAATAGGCGGTGATCAGTTGGCCGCTCAGGTGGTAGTGGCCGATCAGCTTCAACGCGCCCTCGTTTGCCAGTTGCACACGGTTGACGGTGTCCAGCACCAGGATGCCGGTGCGCATGCGCTGCAGGATCAGGGCGTTGAGCTCTTCCAGGTTGGTGACGTCGCTGGCGCGCTGGGAGGCCAGGTTCTCGCTGACCCGCAGCAGACGCGTCAGGGCCTGCACCATCAATGCCACGGCGAAGCACAGCACGCCGAGGGTGCTGGCCTGCACATAGTTGCTACTGCTGTTGGGGCGCAGGAAGTTCAGGTAGAAGGTCAGGTAGATGATGCCGATACTGCCCAGCGCGGCGATCAACAGGCCGTTGCGCCCGCGCAGCAGCAGGTTGCTCATGGCCACCGAGGCGATCATCAGGTTGCCGATACCGCTGGGGGTCCCGCCGCCGGCGTAGAACAGCCCCGAGAGCATGAGAATGTCGAACAGCGCCAGGGCGAACACGTGCCCCGGTGGGCGCAGTTTTTCCAGCAGGATCACCGCCGCGATATTGATCAGCAGGTAGGCCCAGCTGCCGTTGCGGAACCAGGCGCCATTGGCCAGTTCCAGCAACTTGTCGTCCATGTCACTGGAAATCAGCAGGATCAGGGTAATGCCGATGGTGAGGCGGTACAGGTGGTACAGGCGCAGCATCCGCCGCGCCTGGGGGCCACCGGGCTGGAAGGTCTCAGCGGTCACGGGCAGCCGGGCCCTGTTGCAGGTGCGCCGGGCTGCAGTACCACTGCTGGTCGCGGTTCAGGGCGCGGTCCTGGGGCAGGTGCACGCCGCAGTGGGCGCAGCGCACCATCAGCAGCGTCTGGTCGCCGCCCTTCGGGGCCTGTTGCGGGGCGCTGGGCTTGATCTTGCGCCACAGCCACAGGGCGGCAAAGACAATGGCGATCCAGAAAATCAGGCGAATCATGGGCGACGGCTCAAACAGAAGAAGATGCGGCAGTGTAGGAGCGGGCAGGGCGGGGGACAAGCGCGGACGGGTATCGGCGGTGATATCTTTTTGATGGCTTTTGCGCCAGGGCCCTGGGCTCGAACCCGCCGCGATCCCCCTGTGGAACCGGGCGAAGCCCGGGAAAAGGGCGACGCGCTTCTTCAGGCGCTGCGCGGTGTGCGTTTCTCGAGCTTCGCCCGGTGTTACAGGAGCATGCCCGGAGCTTGTATATTTTTTCGCGGATACAAAAAAAGAGGCCCGTGGGCCTCTTTCTCAGTGCGACGTTGCTCAGTCGAACAGGCCGAAGGTCAGGTAGCTGAAGAAGCCACGCTTTTTCTTCGGCGAATCATCGACCGGCTTGGCAGGCTCGTCGGCGGTGCCGCCCTGGTCAGCAGGCAACAGGTCGTGCGGGATGGCATCCTTGTCGTCCTGGAACTGTTTGGTCAGTTCCTGGTTGGCACGGGTTTCACCCGGCGGCAGCGGTGCGCTGGTGCCCACCAGGCCCAGGGTGGCCTTGGTCAGCCAGGAGCGGTTGTCCGCTTCCTTCTGCTGGGGCACGAAGTTGCCGTCCACCAGTTGCGGGTGGTCCGGGTAGTTCAGCTTCAGGGTTTCCAGGCTGCTGGCAGCCAGCTCGTCCAGGCCCAGGCGCTGGTAGGACTCCACCATCACGGCCAGGCCGTCGCCGACCGATGGGGTTTCCTGGAAGTTTTCCACCACGTAGCGGCCACGGTTGGCGGCAGCGACGTAGGCCTGACGGGTCAGGTAATAGTCAGCCACGTGGATTTCGTAGGCCGCCAGCAGGTTGCGCAGGTAGATCATGCGCTGCTTGGCGTCCGGCGCGTAGCGGCTGTTGGGGTAGCGGCTGGTCAGTTGCGCGAACTCGTTGTAGGAGTCGCGGGCAGCACCCGGATCACGCTTGGTCATGTCCAGCGGCAGGAAGCGCGCCAGCAGGCCGCGGTCCTGGTCGAACGAGGTCAGGCCCTTGAGGTAGTAGGCGTAGTCGACGTTCGGGTGCTGGGGGTGCAGGCGGATGAAGCGCTCGGCGGCCGACTTGGCAGCTTCGGGCTCCGAGTTCTTGTAGTTGGCGTAGATCAGCTCCAGCTGGGCCTGGTCGGCGTAGCGGCCGAACGGGTAGCGGGAATCCAGCGCCTTGAGTTTGGCGGTGGCGCTGGTGAAGCTGTGGTTGTCCAGATCGGCCTGTGCCTGCTGGTACAGCTCGGTTTCGCTCAGGTTTTCGTCGACCACTTCTTTCTTCGACGAACAGGCGGCCGTGAGTCCGAGGATGGCGATCAGCAGCAGGTGTTTCACTTGCATGGCGGCTTGCGTCCCTATGACGGCCGCTGTCTTGGGCGTGACCGTCCTGTTATGATGGGCGCCCCGTGAAGTCCTCGGGGCAAAAGACGCCGTATTTAACCACAAGCGTGCAGCCGAAACCAAAGGCTGTGCCGCCGCCTAGTCCGAGCATGTCCGAGATCATACAACTTAGCGCAGAGGTGCCGTCCGAATTGGGCGGCCAACGCCTCGATCAAGTCGCCGCACAATTGTTCGCCGAGCACTCGCGCTCGCGCCTATCCGCCTGGATCAAAGAAGGCCGCCTGACCGTGGACGGTGGCGTGCTGCGCCCGCGTGACATCGTCCATGGCGGCGCTATCCTGGCCCTTTCCGCCGAGCAGGAAGCCCAGGGCGAGTGGATCGCCCAGGACATCGAGCTGGACATCGTCTACGAAGACGACGACATCCTGGTCATCAACAAGCCTGCGGGCCTGGTGGTGCACCCGGCCGCCGGCCACGCCGATGGCACCCTGCTCAATGCCCTGCTGCACCACGTGCCGGACATCATCAATGTTCCGCGCGCGGGCATCGTCCACCGTCTGGACAAGGACACCACGGGCCTGATGGTGGTCGCCAAGACCATTCAGGCGCAGACCAAACTGGTGACCCAGCTGCAAAGCCGTACCGTCAGTCGGATTTATGAGTGCATCGTCATCGGCGTGGTAACCGCCGGCGGCAAGATCAACGCACCCATCGGCCGTCACGGCCAGCAGCGCCAGCGCATGGCGGTGATGGAAGGCGGCAAGCCTGCCGTCAGCCACTACCGCGTGCTGGAGCGCTTCCGCTCCCACACTCACGTGCGGGTGAAGCTGGAAACCGGCCGTACCCACCAGATCCGCGTGCACATGTCGCACATCAACTTCCCGTTGGTGGGTGACCCGGCCTACGGCGGTCGCTTCCGCATTCCGCCGGCCGCCAGCGCGACCATGGTCGATGCGCTCAAGACCTTCCCGCGCCAAGCCCTGCATGCCCGCTTCCTGGAGCTGGAACACCCGAGCACGGGTGAGCGCATGAGCTGGGAATCGCCACTGCCCGACGACTTCGTCTGGCTGTTGTCGCTGCTCAAGCAGGACCGCGAGGCGTTCGTCGGGTGAGTGGGTTGGCGCAGGACCTGATATTTCCCGATTGGCCGGCACCGGCCAATGTGAAGGCCTGCGTCACCACGCGAGAGGGCGGTGTCAGCGCCGCGCCTTTCGAGCATTTCAACCTGGGTGACCATGTGGGCGACAGCCCTGCCGCGGTCGCCGAGAACCGCCGGCGCCTGACCCAGGCCTTCGGCATTCAGCCGGCGTGGCTCAAGCAGGTGCACGGCGTCAACGTGGCCCATGCCGACCCGTCGGTGATCGCCGAGGCGGACGCCAGCTGGACCTCGACGCCGGGTATCGCCTGCACGGTGATGACCGCCGACTGCCTGCCCGCGTTGTTCTGCGACCGCGCCGGTACCCGCGTGGGCGCGGCTCACGCAGGCTGGCGCGGGCTGGCCGCCGGCGTGCTGGAGGCCACGGCCGAAAGCCTGGGCGTGCCGGCGAACGAAATTCTGGTGTGGCTGGGGCCGGCCATCGGCCCGCGCAACTTTGAAGTGGGCGCTGAAGTGCGCGATATCTTCATGGCCAGTCACCCTCAGGCGGGCGAGGCCTTTGTGCCAGGCGCCCAGCCGGGCAAGTTCCTCGCCGACATCTATGCGCTGGCACGGGTGCGCCTGGCGGCGATGGGCATCACGGCCGTTTATGGCGGTGGTGAATGCACCATCGAGGATCTACGCTTCTTCTCTTACCGGCGTGCGCCGCAGACGGGGCGCTTTGCCTCATTGATCTGGCTGGAATAAACGCTATCCCTTGTGGGACCGGGCGAAGCTCGGGAACCAGGCGCTGCCGATTTGATGATCTGGGTCAAGCTCCTGCCGCTTGAATCTTGAACAATCCCCCCCATCTATATCGGTATCTCAGGCAGGTTTATCTTCATCAGGTGTGTCCATCGCTCCGGCCTGCCCCTTTAGGAAGGTGACTCATGCGTATAGACCGTTTGACCAGCAAGCTGCAATTAGCCTTATCCGATTCCCAATCCCTGGCCGTTGGCATGGACCACCCGGCCATCGAGCCGCCGCACCTGATGCAGGCGCTGCTCGACCAGCAGGGTGGTTCCATCAAGCCGCTGTTGATGCAGGTCGGCTTTGACGTGAACAGCCTGCGCAAGGAGTTGAGCAAAGAGCTCGACCGCCTGCCGAAAATCCAGAACCCCACCGGCGACGTGAACATGTCCCAGGACCTGGCGCGCCTGCTCAACCAGGCCGACCGCCTGGCCCAGCAGAAAGGTGACCAGTTCATTTCCAGCGAACTGGTATTGCTGGCCGCCATGGACGAGAACAGCAAGCTGGGCAAGCTCCTGCTCGGCCAGGGCGTGAGCAAGAAAGCGCTGGAAAACGCCATCACCAACCTGCGCGGCGGCGAAGCGGTGAATGACGCCAACGCCGAAGACTCGCGCAAGTCCCTGGAAAAATACACCGTCGACCTGACCAAGCGCGCCGAGGAAGGCAAGCTGGACCCGGTGATCGGCCGTGACGATGAAATTCGCCGCACTATTCAGGTGCTGCAGCGCCGTACCAAGAACAACCCGGTGCTGATCGGTGAGCCGGGCGTGGGCAAGACTGCCATCGCCGAGGGCCTGGCCCAGCGCATCATCAATGGCGAAGTACCCGACGGCCTGCGCGGCAAGCGCCTGCTGTCCCTGGACATGGGCTCGCTGATCGCTGGCGCCAAGTTCCGCGGTGAGTTCGAAGAACGCCTCAAGGGTGTGCTCAACGACCTGTCCAAGCAGGAAGGCCAGATCATCCTGTTCATCGACGAGCTGCACACCATGGTCGGCGCCGGCAAGGGCGAGGGCTCCATGGACGCCGGCAACATGCTCAAGCCGGCCCTGGCCCGTGGTGAGCTGCACTGTGTGGGCGCCACCACGCTGAACGAGTATCGCCAGTACATCGAGAAAGACGCGGCCCTGGAGCGGCGCTTCCAGAAAGTGCTGGTGGACGAGCCGAGCGAGGAAGACACCATCGCCATCCTGCGTGGCCTTAAAGAGCGCTACGAGGTGCACCACAAGGTGGCCATCACCGACGGCGCGATCATTGCCGCGGCCAAGCTCAGCCATCGGTACATCACTGACCGGCAGTTGCCGGACAAGGCCATCGACCTGATCGACGAGGCCGCCAGCCGCATTCGCATGGAAATCGACTCCAAGCCTGAAGTGCTCGACCGCCTGGAGCGTCGCCTGATCCAATTGAAGGTGGAATCCCAGGCCCTCAAGAAAGAAGACGATGACGCGGCCATCAAGCGTCTGGAAAAACTGACCGAGGAAATCGCCCGCCTGGAACGCGAATACGCCGACCTGGAAGAGGTGTGGACCTCGGAGAAAGCCGAGGTACAAGGCTCGGCCCAGATCCAGCAGAAGATCGAGCAATCGCGCCAGGAGCTGGAAGCGGCCCGTCGCCGTGGCGACCTCAACCGCATGGCCGAACTGCAGTACGGGGTTATCCCGGACCTGGAGCGCAGCCTGCAGATGGTCGACCAGCACGGTAAAAGCGACAACCAGTTGCTGCGCAGCAAGGTGACCGAGGAAGAAATTGCCGAAGTGGTGTCCAAGTGGACAGGTATTCCCGTGGCGAAGATGCTGGAAGGCGAGCGGGAAAAACTGCTGAAGATGGAAAGCCTGCTGCACCAGCGTGTCATCGGTCAGGACGAGGCTGTGGTGGCCGTCGCCAACGCCGTGCGCCGCTCCCGTGCCGGGTTGTCCGACCCCAACCGCCCAAGCGGCTCGTTCATGTTCCTGGGCCCAACCGGCGTGGGCAAGACCGAGTTGTGCAAGGCGCTGGCCGAATTCCTCTTTGATACCGAAGAGGCCATGGTGCGCATCGACATGTCCGAGTTCATGGAGAAACACTCCGTGGCCCGGCTGATCGGTGCACCACCGGGCTACGTGGGGTATGAAGAGGGCGGCTACCTGACCGAGGCCGTGCGTCGCAAGCCGTACTCGGTGGTGCTGCTGGATGAGGTGGAGAAAGCCCACCCGGATGTGTTCAACGTGCTGCTGCAAGTGTTGGATGACGGCCGCCTGACCGACAACCAGGGCCGCACCGTGGACTTCCGCAACACGGTGATCGTGATGACCTCCAACCTGGGCTCGGCGCAGATCCAGGAGTTGACCGGTGACCGCGAAGCCCAGCGTGCGGCGGTGATGGACGCGGTGAGTTCGCACTTCCGGCCGGAGTTCATCAACCGTATCGACGAGGTGGTGGTGTTCGAAGCGCTGGCCCGCGACCAGATCGCCGGCATCACGCAGATCCAGTTGGGCCGCCTGCGCAGCCGTCTGGCCGAGCGTGAGCTGAGCCTGGTGCTGAGCGATGAGGCCCTGGATAAGCTGATCGCCGTGGGGTATGACCCGGTGTATGGCGCACGGCCGCTCAAGCGCGCCATCCAGCGCTGGATCGAGAACCCGCTGGCACAGCTGATCCTGTCGGGGCAGTTCCTGCCCGGCACCACCGTGACCGCCACGGTAAAAGACGACGAGATCGTTTTTGCCTGACGGGCGAATGCAGTGCCCCTGCAGGACCGAGCCCCGCCCGGTCCTGCAGCCAGGCACGGCATTCGCGGGCTCCTAAAAAAATTGAAGCTAAATGCATGTTTCTATTTGCATTTCCAAAAAACCTTTAGTAAAGTGCGCCCCGCAGTAACGGCAACCCACAGATCACCACGCAACACCGGGATCTGAAAATAGTTTGAAATTCAGTAAGTTGAATGAAAATTAGGGGTTGACAAGGGTTTTGAAGGTTGTAGAATAGCGCGCCTCAGAGGCACTAACGTAGCGATACGGAAGCGTCGAAGAGTTCGAAGCGGTAGGAATACAGATTCGAAGCTTGCTGTAGATGTAACTGAAATTGATAGTTCCGTGATAGCTCAGTCGGTAGAGCAAATGACTGTTAATCATTGGGTCCCAGGTTCGAGTCCTGGTCACGGAGCCAAATTTCATATCGGGGTATAGCGCAGTCCGGTAGCGCGCCTGCTTTGGGAGCAGGATGTCAGGAGTTCGAATCCCCTTACCCCGACCATTTTTGGGTCGTTAGCTCAGTTGGTAGAGCAGTTGGCTTTTAACCAATTGGTCGTAGGTTCGAGTCCCACACGACCCACCATTTTTGACTCCAGTTCGCTGGGTCAGATCTTAAAAGACCTTCAGAGTAACGTCTGGAGGCATAAAAAAAGGCGCCTTATGGGTGCCTTTTTTGTACCGGGGTATAGCGCAGTCCGGTAGCGCGCCTGCTTTGGGAGCAGGATGTCAGGAGTTCGAATCCCCTTACCCCGACCATATTCAGAAAAAAGGCGTCCCTTGCGGACGCCTTTTTTTATGCGTTGGATTTGTGTGTGCCGCTTCCCGAGCTTCGCCCGGTCCTGCAGGCGTTGCGTATTGCCATGTGGGACCGGGCGAAGCTCGGGAAACAGGCGCCGCCTACCTACACCTTCACGCGACTACCCAACCGATACCGCGAAGAAGGATGCACCAACCGCACATAAGTCACCGCCCGCTCGGCAGTCCACGTACGCCGCAGCAACACCAGGCAGGCCTCATTGGTCTCCATCTGCAGCAGCCTGGCCTCCTGCTCATTCGGATGCCCGGCTTCGACGATGTGCTCCATCTCATCTGGCCGAACCACCTGCAGCAGGTAACTCGCCGGTTGCAGCTGCGCGCCAAAGTCCTGTTCCAGCAACTTCGGGATCAGCTCCGGGTTCACATAGCGATCCTCCAGTTGCACCGGCACGCCTTCTTCCAAGTGCACGCACAGCAGATGAAACACCGATGTGCCCGTGGCCAGGCCCATGGCTGCGGCGATGCTCATGGAAGCCAATTCACGTCCCATGTGGAGCATGCGGCACTCATAACGGTGGCCCCGGGCAGCAATCTCGTCGCCGATGTTGCTGATGCGCATCAAGTTGGACTGCGGCTTGTGCTCGGCCACGAAGGTGCCCACGCCATTGACCCGCACGAGTCGGCCCTCATCGGCCAGCTCGCGCAGGGCGCGGTTGACGGTCATGCGCGACATGCCCAGGGTTTGCACCAACTGGTTTTCCGAGGCAATCAAGTCGCCGGGCTTCCAGTCACCGACCTGGACCTTGTGCAGTACAAAGTCCTTGGCCTTCTGGTAGAGCGCCTGGGTCATCCCTGGTACAGCTCGCTGAAGGCCAGCCAGCGGCCAAACACACCGTCTTCGACCCAGCCGCGCGCTGCGGCGATATCCGGGGCGAAGTAGCGGTCTTCATCGTAGTGGGCCACGCCTTCGCGGATGAACTGCATCACTTGGGTGAGTTTCGGCGAGGTTTGCAACGGCGCCAGCAGGTCGATGCCTTGGGCGGCACCGAGCAATTCGATAGCCACCACGGCGCTGCTGTTGCCGGCCATGTCCAGCAGTCGGCGGGCGGCGAAGGTGGCCATGGAAACGTGGTCTTCCTGGTTGGCCGAGGTGGGCAGGCTATCGATGGACGCGGGGTGGGCCAGGGTCTTGTTCTCGGAGGCCAGGGCCGCCGCGGTCACCTGGGCAATCATGAAGCCGGAGTTCAGGCCGCCTTCACGCACCAGGAAGGCGGGCAGGCCGGACAGGGCCGGGTCCACCAGTTGCGCGGTACGGCGTTCGGACAACGCGCCGATTTCCGAGATGGCCAGGGCCAGGATGTCGGCGGCCATGGCCACGGGCTCGGCGTGGAAGTTGCCGCCCGACAGCACGTCGCCGTCAGCGCTGAACACCAGCGGGTTGTCGGACACGGCGTTGGCTTCGCGCAGGAAAACACTCGCGGCGAAACGCATGTGGTCCAGGCAGGCGCCCATCACCTGAGGTTGGCAGCGCAGGGAGTAGGGGTCTTGCACGCGTTTGCAGTCGGCGTGGGACTGGCGGATCTCACTGGTGGCGCCCAGCAGGTCACGGTAATACGCCGCCGCGGCGATCTGCCCAGGTTGGCCACGCACGGCCTGGATGCGCGGGTCGAAGGGCACGGCCGAGCCTTTCAGGGCTTCGACGGTCAAGCTGCCCGCTACCACGGCGGCGCTGAACAGTTTCTCGGCGGCGAACAGGCCGCGCAGGGCCAGGGCGGTGGACACCTGGGTACCATTGATCAGGGCCAGGCCTTCCTTCGGTCCCAGCTCAAGCGGCTTCAACCCGGCGATGGTCAGGCCCTCGACAGCGTCCATTTCGCGGCCTTCATGGCGCACACGGCCAACGCCGATCAGTACTGCCGACATGTGCGCCAGGGGCGCCAGGTCGCCCGAAGCACCTACCGAGCCTTGGGAAGGGATGCAGGGGAACACTTTGGCGGAGTACAGGCTACGCAGTGCTTCGATCAGCTCCCAGCGCACCCCGGAGAAACCACGTGCCAGCGATGCCACTTTCAGCGCCATGATCAAGCCGACGCTGGCATCGTCCAGCAACGGGCCGGTGCCGGTGCAGTGGGACAGCAGCAGGTTGCGCTGCAGTTTGGCCAGCTTGTCGGTGGCGATGGACGTGCGGGCGAGCAGGCCAAAGCCGGTATTGATGCCGTACACGGTGCGTTCATTGGCGATGATCTGGCTGACGGTATTGGCACTGGCCGCCACTACGTCCCGGGCCGACGCATCCAGCTCGAACGGAGCTTGCTGTTGATAGATGGCACGCAGTTGGTCGAGGTCGAAATGGCCGGGCAGGATGTGCAGTGGGGCGGGCATGGCGGTGTCCTGATGTCAGGTTGTGATGGGAGCTATATAATCCTGTATATACAGGTATAGCAAGCGTCACGTCGCCGGTAAAGCGCACCTTGTCGCAAATAGAAATGGATAATCGTAGCAGCGGACCCGGCCGCGTCACAGCCACCGCGCAGTGTCAGGCCACCGCATATACCGCGGACGCGGCCTTGCGGCCGCTGCTACACGTGGCAGCGGCCGAAGGGTGGGGAGGGGATCAGTGCAGTTTGAGGCGAGGCTCGGTGCCGCGGCCGATGCGGCTGCCCAGCATCAGCATCATGGTCTTGAAGGTGCCGTACAGCGCCATCTGGTGCATGCGGTACAGCGACACGTAGAACATGCGCGCCAACCAGCCCTCCAGCATCACGCTGCCGGTCAGGTTGCCCATCAGGTTACCCACTGCCGAGAACTTCGACAGCGAGATGAGCGAGCCGTAATCCTTGTAGGTATATTCCGGCAATTCCTTGCCTTCGATGCGCAGTTTAAGCGACTTGGCCAGCAGGGACGCCTGCTGGTGGGCGGCCTGGGCACGCGGCGGCACGTTGCGGTCGGTGCCTTTCTGCGGGCAGGCGGCGCAGTCACCAAAAGCGAAGATGTTCTCGTCGCGAGTGGTTTGCAGCGTCGGCAGCACCTGCAGCTGGTTGATGCGGTTGGTTTCCAGACCGTCGATATCCTTGAGGAAGGCCGGCGCGCGGATACCTGCCGCCCATACTTTCAGGCTGGCCGGAATGACTTTGCCGTCGGCAGTCTTCAAGCTGTCAGGGCCTACTTCACTCACCGAGGCGCCGGTCAGCACCGTGACCCCAAGCTTTTCCAGGGTCTTGTGCACCGGGTTGCCGATGCGCTCGGGCAGGGCAGGCAGTACACGAGGGCCGGCTTCGATCAGGGTGATGCGCATGTTCTGCGGCTTGATCTTGTCCAGGCCGTAGGCAGCCAGCTCGTGGGCCGCGTGGTGCAGCTCGGCAGCCAGCTCGACCCCGGTGGCCCCGGCGCCAACGATGGCAACACTGATCTGGCTGTCCTGGTCCTGATGGGCGTGGGCGCGCAGGTAGTGGTTCAGCAGTTGCTGGTGGAAGCGCTCGGCCTGCTTGCGGGTGTCCAGGAACAGGCAGTTCTGCGCCGCGCCCAGGGTGCCGAAGTCGTTGGTGGTGCTGCCCACCGAAATCACCAGGCTGTCATACCCCAGGGTGCGCGCAGGCACCAGCTCCAGGCCGTTCTCGTCCAGGGTGGCGGCCAGTTGAATCTGCTTGGCGGCACGGTCCAGGCCGCTCATGCGGCCGAGCTGGAATTCGAAATGGTTCCATTTGGCCTGGGCCACGTAGTTCAGTTCGTCTTCAGAAGAGTTCAGCGAGCCGGCAGCCACTTCGTGCAGCAGTGGTTTCCAGATGTGCGTCAGGTTGGCGTCGACCAGGGTCACGCTGGCGGTGCCACGCTTGCCCAGGGTTTTACCCAGGCGGGTCGCCAACTCCAGGCCGCCGGCGCCACCGCCGACAATCACGATACGATGTGTCATTCAAAGTACTCATAAGGTTTACGGAATTCTGTGGGTCATGGGTGAAGGCCGCTTCTGGCGGCCGGTTCCGGGCGAGCGCAAAGCAGCTCAAAGCACCAGGTAACTGATCAGACGGCTCAATAGGCCAAGGCCGACGGTAATGGCCACCGTCAGCACCAGGAGCATCCACGGCCGAAAAGGCCGGCGCTCGACTTTGTGCTGGGGCAGTTGCAGGTAATCATCCACGCGCTGCTGATCTTCGGGACTCAAACGGCTGCTCATCGTGACCTCGGAAGGTAGACGCTTCTGACTGTGGGAAAAGTACAGTGTTCCACAATGACGGTATATAAACCACTGTAGGACTGGCCTGTGGGACCGGGCGAAGCTCGGGAAAAGGGCACCGGGTATCGCCAATTACTGCGCGGTGCATGTTTCCCGAGCTTCGCCCGGTCCCACAGGGTTTTTGCAGGGAGTGGGGGGCATTACAGGCTGATACCCACGTCGAAGACGATGCTGCGCCCCAGGTTGCTGCGCAGGAAATCCGGTGCATCGGGGTGGGCGAACAACACCCGGGCGAAGGTCGGACCCACCAGCGACAGCGAGCGCCAGCCCTGGCGCAGGTATTCGGTGGGCGGCGGGAAATGGCTGTTGAGGTCCAGCACTTCGCGTTTGAGGCTGGCGAAGGCAATGATGTCCAGCTCGCCCAGGTCCAGGCCGCGCTCTTTGTAGTTATGGGACTTCTTGCGCAAGGTTGGCGCCAGCCGCTGCAGCAGTTCCGGTGCGCCGATACGCC
Organism: Pseudomonas sp. RIT-To-2; assembly: GCF_029623465.1. Lineage (NCBI taxonomy): Bacteria > Pseudomonadati > Pseudomonadota > Gammaproteobacteria > Pseudomonadales > Pseudomonadaceae > Pseudomonas > Pseudomonas sp. RIT-To-2. The sequence continues at coordinate 17,230 of NZ_JAPYKM010000030.1, forward strand.
GGGGCCGGGCTTCGCGCCGCACCAGCTGTGCCAGGGAAAACGCGCTGCGGCGCCGCTGTAACTCTTCGCGCCATTCGTCGTTGAGCCGGCGACCTTCATCCAGCACGAAGAACACCTCGAAACTGGCGTCGCGGAACAGCACGTCCGGTGGCTCCTGCCCGGCGGGGTTGAATTCTTCGGCCCGGTAGGGAATGTTCAAGCCTTGCAACAAGCGCTGGCAGACCCAACGCTCGCGCTCCCATTTGCGGGCATTGGACAGGAACGCATTGGCTTGTTCGGCCTGGATGGTGAGCAGGCGCAGGTAATCTGAGTCATCCATGCACACAAGCTTAGCGTTCAAATGCGCTTTGCAGTGAATGACTTGCACACGCCGTGTCATGGCCTGGGGTGTAGACTGCCAATAAGCCAAATTTCCCTGAGGAACCTGCCGATGAAGTTCTGGACCTGCCTGCTGCTCAGCCTGCTGCCGTGCTGGGCGATGGCCCTGGAAGTGGGCGAACACGTGCCCGCCTGGACCCTGCTCGACCAGTTCGACACTGCCTACACCCTCAACGACGAAGCCCGCGTTCTGCTGGTGGCCCGCGACATGGGGGGCGCCAAGCTGGTCAACGCGGCCCTGCAAGGCCAGCCAAAAGGCTACCTGGAAAGCCGTCACGCGGTGTTCCTGGCCGATATCCAGCGCATGCCGCGGCTGATTGCGAAGATGTTTGCCCTGCCGTCCATGCGCTCCTACGACTACCGGGTGGTGCTCGACCGCGAGGGGCGGATCGCGCCTGGTTACAACGTCGCCGACGACTCGGTACTGTGGCTGGAACTGGACCACCAGCGCGTGGTGGCCCAGCATGAATTCACCGACGCCGCCGCGTTGAAGGCGGCGTTGGAACAGGCGAAAAAATGATCAGCGCGCAGGTGCTGTCCGGCGCGACCCTCGCGATCGGCTGGTGCCTGTATGTCCCCGTCCTCGGCTGGGCGGTATGGCGCGCACCGTGGGTAGAGCTGTTCGCCGACAGCCGCCGTCAGCACCTGCTGTTCGGCACGGTGCTGGCGCTGTTCATGTTGTGGCTGGTGCGGCGGGACTTCGACAGTGGGGTGTCCTACCACTTTCTAGGCCTGACGGCGGTCACCCTGCTGCTGGATTGGCCGCTGGCCCTGGTCGGTGCCCTGGCTGCGCAGATGGGCCTGGTAGCGCTCGGGTACCAGGACCTGCCAGCCGCGGGCGTCAACGGGTTGTTGCTGATTGGCCTGCCGGTGCTGGTCACCGAGCTGTGCGCGCAGGGGGTAGAGCGCCTGCAACCGAAAAATCCCTTCATCTACATTTTCTGCTCGGGGTTCTTTCCTGCGGCGTTGGCGGCATTGCTGTGTGTATTGGCGGGGGTAGGGCTGCTGTGGCTGGACGGGCGTTTTGCCTTGCCGGAATGGCTATGGGACTTTATCGGCTACCTGTGGCTGGTGATCTTTCCCGAGGCCTTCATCAACGGCGTCATCGTCACCGCGTTGGTGGTGTTCTGCCCCGAATGGCTGGAGACCTTCAACCGTACCCGCTACCTGGCGGCGCCGTGGAAGGATGACTGATGCCCAGCCCATCGGCGCCTGCCTCTGTGGTGCGGTGAAATCAATGCTCGCTATGGGGCAAATCGCCCGAGAACATTTCATCCTCGGCATCCGGCCCCACCGGAATCTTGTGCTCTTCGGCCGCCCAGGCGCCCAGGTCGATCAATTTGCAGCGCTCCGAACAGAACGGCCGGGTAGGCGTGGCTGCGCTCCATTCCACCGGCGCCCCGCAGGTGGGGCATTGTACGGTCAGGGGTTGGCTCATCAGTGGCCTCCAGTCAATGTCAGGTAAAAGGCATGCAGCCGCTCGACCTCGGCGCGCAAGGCTGCCAGGTCACGGTCATTGACCAGCACATCGTCAGCATGGCTCAAGCGTTTTTCCCGGGTGGCCTGGGCCTTCAGGATCGCCTGTACCTGCTCAAGGCTGGTGTTGTCCCGACGCAAGGTGCGTTCGATCTGCAACGCCTCCGGCACGTCCACCACCAGCAAGCGCTGGGCCAGCCGGTACTGCCCGGACTCGATCATCAGCGGCGACACGAACACCGCATACGGCGACGTGGCCTTGGCCAGCGCTTCGGCGATCTCGGTGGCGATCAACGGGTGCAGCAGGCCTTCCAGCCAGCGACGCTCGTCGGCGTTCTCGAAAATCAGCCGCCGCAACATCGCCCGGTCCAGCGTACCATCGGCCTGCAGCACCCCTTCACCGAAGTGCCTGGCAATCTCGGCCAGGGCCGGGCGGCCGGGCTCGACCACCCAGCGCGCCGCCTGATCGGCGTCCACCACGTGCACGCCCAGCTCGGCGAAGCGCTCGGCGGCGGCACTCTTGCCGCTGCCGATGCCGCCGGTCAGGCCCAGAATCCAGGGTGCGGGAGAAGCTGTCGTCATCAGAAACCAGCGAACTGCATGTAAGAAGCGGTTATTTGACCACCCCAGAGCAATGCGATCCAGCCCGCAATGGCCAAGTAAGGCCCAAAAGGGATCGGCGTGCTATGCGCCGCGTTGCGCAAGCGCAACAGAATCACCCCCAGAATGGCCCCGACCAGCGACGACAGCAGAATGGTCAGCGGCAACACCTGCCACCCACCCCAGGCGCCAAGCATGGCCAACAACTTGAAGTCGCCATGGCCCATGCCTTCCTTGCCGGTCACCAGTTTGAACAGCCAGAACACGATCCACAGCGCCAGGTAGCCGCCCACCGCGCCCCACAGGGCATCAGGCAAGGTCGCGAACAACCCGAACGCGTTGACGATCAGGCCCAGCCACAACAGCGGCAACACCAGCGCATCGGGCAGCAACTGGTGGTCCGCGTCGATCAGGCTCATGGCCAACAGCCCCCAGGTCAGCAACATCATCGCCCCAGCGGCCCAGCCAAAGCCGAAATGCCAGGCGATGAACGCGCTGAGCACGCCGCTGGCCAGCTCCACCAGCGGGTAGCGTTTGCTGATGGGGGCTTGGCATTGGCTGCACTTGCCTTTCAGCGCCAGGTAGCTGACCACGGGAATGTTCTCCCAGGCGCGGATCTTGTGGCCGCAGTGGGGGCAGGTGGAGGCGGGGAGCATCAGGTTGTAGCGCGGCCCCTCCGGCTCGGCGGGGAGGCCGAGGATGTCGCGGGCTTGGGCTTTCCAGTCGCGTTCCAGCATCTTGGGGAGGCGGTGGATGATGACGTTCAGGAAGCTGCCTACGACCAGGCCGAGGATCAGGGCGCAGAGGGTGAAGGCCATGGGGGTGGTGGCCAGGTAGTCGGATAGGGGCATCTCAGATGACATCGCCGAGTTGGAAGATGGGAAGATACATGGCTACAACGAGACTGCCTACGACCAAACCGAGCACTACCATGATCAGCGGCTCCATCAGGCTGGTGAGGCTATCAACCATGTTATCAACTTCTGCTTCATAGTTGCTGGCCACTTTATCCAGCATATCATCCAACGCGCCGGACTCTTCGCCGATTGCGGTCATCTGAATGGCCATGCTTGGAAAAACGCCCGTTGAACGCATGGAAAAATTCAACTGCATACCTGTTGAAACATCGGCCTTTATCTTATTGACGGCATTCCGGAACACAACATTTCCCGTGGCGCCCGCTACTGAGTCCAATGCTTCGACTAGGGGGACGCCTGCGGCAAAAGTTGTCGAAAGCGTACGGGCGTAACGAGCGACGGAGGACTTGTAAATAATCATCCCGACAATCGGAATTTTTAGAAGGATACGGTCAAGGCCGTCGCGGAATTTAGGGCTGATTTTATATATGTGGCGAAACGCGAATGCCGCACCAATTATGCATGCGAGCACTATCCACCACCAATGCTGGAGGACTTCGGACACTTCTATGACAATCAATGTAAATGCAGGAAGTTGGGCTCCAAAGCCTTGGAATACGGTCTGAAACTGTGGGACAACTTTGATCAGCAGGATGGACGATACTATTAACGCTACCACCAGCACTGCGATGGGGTAGGTCATCGCTTTTTTGATTTTGGCTTTGAGTGCCTCCGTTTTTTCTTTGTAAGTCGCTACACGATCAAGCAAGGCCTCAAGCGCGCCTGCTTGTTCGCCCGCATCCACCAAGTTGCAATATAGGTCATCAAAATATTGCGGTTTCTTCCTCAGGGAAGATGCAAAGGAGTTGCCAGCGCCAACTTCGGCCTTTAGCTCCTCGACCAGTCTTTTCATGTTTGGGTTATCGACACCCTCTGCGATAATGTCGAATGATTGGAGAAGGGGGACCCCGGCACGCATCATGGTCGCCATTTGACGAGTGAAAAGTGCAATATCCATCGGTTTGATCTTCTTGCCTTTATTGAAGATCGAAACAGTTTTTTTCTTGATTTTTCCGGGGGTTACCCCTTGTTTTCGTAGCTGAGCCTTGAGTAGCGGGAGCGACGGCGCGCTCATCTCTCCGGTAACCTTGGCCCCTTTGCGGTCAGTGCCCTCCCAGATGTACGTAATTACTTTTGGTGTACTCGCTTTCTCCGCCATCATCAGTCCTTGGTAACCCGGTTGACTTCTTCAAGGCTCGTGACGCCTTGCATAACCTTGGCCAGGCCTGAAGTTCGTAAGTCGCTGAAGCCTTCTGCACGCATTTGATCAGCAATGTCAATCGAGTTCGAGTCCTCCATGATCAGGCGCTGCAGAGCTTGGGTGTTTCGTACCACTTCGTAGATGCCTTGACGTCCTTTGTAGCCGCCATTGCAATGAGCACATCCCACAGGCTCGTAAATGATGAATTTGCCAATCATCTGGGGTGGAAAACCTTCCTTCATCTGGGTCTCATGAGGAATGTCCGCTTCTTTCTTACAGCTAGGGCACAGTTTGCGCGCAAGACGCTGGGCAATGATCAAATTCACGGAAGTCGCGATGTTAAAACCAGCCACTCCCATATTCTGCAATCGAGTCAACGTCTCGGCAGCGCTGTTGGTGTGGAGGGTCGACAGCACCAAATGCCCTGTTTGGGCCGCCTTGATCGCAATTTCGGCTGTTTCCAGGTCTCGAATCTCACCGACCATGATTACGTCCGGATCTTGGCGCAGGAATGAGCGCAGTGCTTGTGCGAAGTCTAATCCCTGGCGAGGATTGACATTGACTTGGTTGATACCCTCCATGTTGATCTCCACTGGGTCTTCGGCAGTGGAGATATTGATATCAACAGTGTTCAGGATGTTCAGGCCTGTGTAAAGCGATACGGTTTTACCGGAGCCCGTTGGGCCAGTAACCAAGATCATTCCTTGAGGCTGTCTCAGCGCCTGGAGGTATAATTCTTTTTGCTCTGGCTCATAGCCTAGCGCGTCAATACCCATTTGTGCGCTGGATGGATCAAGAATACGCATCACAATTTTTTCACCCCACAGAGTGGGGAGGGTATTAACCCTGAAATCGATTGATCTGCTCTTCGATATCCGCATTTTGATGCGACCATCCTGAGGCTTGCGGCGCTCGGAAATATCTAGATTCGCCATGACTTTAAGTCGGGCTGCAATTCGGCCTGCCAGGTTGATGGGCGGTTTAGCCACCTCTCTCAGAATACCGTCTGTGCGCAGCCGAACACGATAGACTTTCTCGTACGGCTCAAAATGCAAGTCGGATGAACCGCCTCTGATTGCATCCAGAAGCATTTTGTTCACGAAACGGACAACAGGTGCATCGTCGGCGTCCTGGCCAGCTATCGGCTCATCATCTTGTTCGTTGGCGCTTTCAACGTCCACATTGTTCAGGTCGACATCAGCCATTTCCTCCAGACCGGTCGTGTCGTGGTCAAAAAGCTTCTCAATGGCGTCCGCCAGCTTGTCGTCCTCGACGATGATAGCTTCGGTAGTCAAGCCGGTGCTGAACTGAATATCGGTAATTGCCTGTTGATTGGTCGGGTCGGATACGCCGACAAACAACTTGTTACCACGCCTCCACAGAGGAAGCGCCCGGTGTTGGCGGACCAGCTTTTCGCTGACCAGGCCTTTCGGCTGTACGTCTTTTTCAAGGGTTGAGAGATCGAGAAATGAAATGCCGAATTGCTCGGATGCTATTTCAGCGACAGATCTGCCGGAGACCAGCTTGTTTTGTACCAGGAAGTGTACGAGTGACGTACGGTTTCGTTGAGCCTGCTGATACGCCTGTTGCGCACTTTTGTCTGTAAGCAGCTCGGCCTGGACCAAATGTTTGGCAAGACCGCTTAGGGCAATATCGTTCATTGGAGCACCGATTACATCTATTCGGTGTTTTATAGCCTAGTCAGGTCTAGGTGCCAAATTTTGATGAGTTGGTGACAAAAATTGTCAGTTTAAATCTCTCTGCGACAGGCCTGGGCGGCTAAAGCACCAGTGTGCCTGTGCATGCCCGCCCCATCGCGTATGGCACGTACATTGCTGCCTGCAGATCAAGGTCGTTTGGCCGGGTGTCCACATTGGAGAAAACAGATGAAAAATCAAAAGGGCTTCACCCTGATCGAATTGATGGTGGTGGTCGCCATCATCGGTATCCTGGCAGCTATTGCCATTCCCCAGTACTCCAAATATCAAGCGCGTGCGAAGGTGTCTGCAGGCCTGGCTGAAGCAGCGTCGTACAAAAGCGGTTTTGAGGATCTGCTAAATTCAGGTACTACTGTAAGCCAGACCAACCTCAATGCTCCGGCTTCCACAGGGAACTGCACCTTCACCTTCACGGACGGCGTAACCGGCACGATTCAATGCGCCTTGGTCAACCCTCCAACAGTGATTGCTGGCGGTACTATTCTACTGACTCGCTCGTCGACTGGGTGGACCTGCACCTCAAGTGCTATCGCGTCTACCTACCTGCCTAAAGGTTGCGCTGCAGCTGCTAACGCCGGGTAATGTACCGCTTCACGGGCGAGCGCCATTCGCCGCCCGTGAAGTTTTCAGGGAGCTGTAATGAAGAAAACGGAGGGTTTTACGCTGATTGAGCTGATGGTTGTCGTGGCTATCATTGGAGTTGTTGCGGCCATCGCGTTGCCCTTTTACTCGAGCTATCTGGCTCGATCGAAGGTAATAGCTGGTGTCACAGAGACTTCCATGCTCAAGTCCTTGGTGCAGGTAGAGCTGGACCAAGGGCACGATATCGCTTCTGCGTCAGATATAGGTGCTGCGACTTCATCAACCAACTGCAGCTCAGTGGCGGTGTCCGGAACGGCCGCTACCGGCGTCGCATCCGTCATCTGCACACTCACCAATGCTCCATCCGCGGTAAACGGGCAAACCGTCAGCTGGACAAAAGCTGCTGGCGGTAGTTGGGCATGTGTGACGAGCGCTCCCGCAGTGTATGCCCCTGTTGGCTGCCCGGGGGCTTGAGGGCGGCTGTTCATCTTGCTCGGCAGTACTTGGGATGTTAGCTTAGCGCTCGAAGCCGGTGTAGCTCAGTCGGTAGAGCAGCGCACTCGTAACGCGAAGGTCGTAGGTTCGATTCCTATCCCCGGCACCATCTCCCCCCGCCTCACCCTCCATGGTCCCCCTGAATGTCCCGAACTCCGAATGTTCGTGGTCATCTTCGAATTGTCGATCAACCAGACCCAGCGGTCATCCACCTTGACGTTGAACGGGTTGCCATAAGCCGCATACTCCACGCACGACGTGCTCCCGATCACCTGCCAACCCCTCTGCCACTACCGTGATGCGCGCGGCCCACCAGCGCGTCGGCGATGCAGTTTCATCGGGAGCCTCGGCCTGAGGGTGCTGTGGGCGGCCAGCCACCAGCTCATGGCTATGCGTAGGCCAGCACGTGGCTTCGTTTCGTCTATTTCGTTTGTTGTGGTTTTCGTTTATTTCGATTATAACGTCTCTACCTGCCGTATGAGGCGCCAGGAATTTCAAGTCGCTTTTGGAGATACACCATGACTACCGCCGATCTGGCTCGAAGCGTCCTTCCAGATGAGAGAGCGATCGCCGCGGCTACTGAATCAAGCCGCCAGATTGCTGCTTTCGTTTCGACGAAGCTGGATACTCAGCGCATTGAACTGATTGATGAAGCCCAGCAACGCCAAGCCGTTGAGCTACCAACGTTTGCTCTTAGATTGCTCGGGGAAATATTGAGCGAACTGGCCTTGGGCAACACCGTAAAGGTGGTGCCGATCCACGCAGAACTGACGACTCAAGAAGGCGCCGACCTGCTCAACGTCTCGCGTCCACATCTTGTCAAGCTGCTGGACGACGGTCAGATTCCACACACGAAGACCGGCAGCCACCGCCGCATCAAGTTCACCGATATCATGGCCTACAAAGCCGACCGTGACAGAGCGAGCCAAGCCGCGATGGAAGAGCTGGCTGCACAAGCCCAAGAGCTTAATATGGGGTATTAATGAGGCATTCACCGTTCACTGTTATCTATGATGCTTGTGTGCTGTATCCAGCTCCTCTGCGTGATCTGCTAATGCATTTGGCCTTGACCGGCGTCTATCGTGCGCGCTGGTCCGGGCAGATCCATGATGAGTGGACGCGAAATGTGCTGAAAAATCGTTCCGACCTGACGAAAGCCCAGCTTCATCGTACTGTCGAGGCCATGAACCGGGCAGTTCCTGATTGTCTTGTGAGCGACTACGAGCCGTTGATGCCAGGGCTTGACCTTCCTGACGAAGATGATCGGCATGTGTTGGCCGCTGCAATCAAATGCGGCGCAACGGTCATCGTCACATACAATCTGAAGGATTTCCCCGCTGAGATCTTGAAGCGCTTTGAGATCGAGGCTTTGCACCCCGATGTCTTTCTTTCTGACGTCTGGGACCTGGATCAAGCAGCCGTACTCGAGGCAGTTCAAAAGCAGCGCGCTTTGTTGAAGAATCCTAGGTACACGGCTCGCGAGCTACTGGATACTCTGCTTACGCAACGGCTCCCAGAAATCGTCAAGCACCTCTCCAGCTACGAGTTGTTCATTTGATCCTGCCTAGGCCAGGATTTACTCGGCTTCATACGGTTCCTGAATCTTTATTCTCGCTATCCAAAGACACGAATCGGAGCACCGCTCCATCCATTGACCTGTCCTTGACGCCCGCCTATTCTGAAAACGTCTCGATTTACACGCTGGGGCTAGTAACGCCGCCGCTTGGTGTCGCCGCGCCGGTTGATGTGCTGGCCCTGAGCGCTTCTGAACCCCCTTTTCTATTGGGGGTTTTTCATTTTAAACGCTTTTATTTGTTAGCTTGGCCCAGGGTGACAAGCTCACCGGACAAAATATTTGCCTCCCCGGAGGAGCAATGACCCAAACCTTCTTCCCCCACCCCTTCGAACCCACCGGCTGCGCCCAATGCCGCAACCTGGAAGGCCTGGATTTCCAGTTCACCATGGCGTTCCAGCCCATTCTCGACGTTTCCACCGGCAAGCTCTACGCCTACGAGGCCCTGGTGCGCGGCCCCAACGGCGAGTCGGCGGCCAGCGTGCTGGGCAAGGTCAACGACGGTAACCGCTACCGCTTCGACCAGGCTTGCCGGGTCAAGGCCATTGAGTTGGCAGCCGGGTTGGGCTTGGTGAGCATCCCTGATTGCAAGCTGAGCATCAACTTCCTGCCCAACGCCGTGTACCGCGCCGAGACCTGTATTCGGGCGACCCTCGAGGCGGCGAAGGCATCGAGTTTTCCCTTGGATCGCTTGATGTTCGAAGTGACCGAGGGGGAGCGGGTAGAGGACCCGGAGCATCTGAAGTCCATTTTCAAGGCGTATGAGCGCCAGGGGTTTACCACGGCAATCGACGACTTTGGCTCGGGGTATTCCGGGTTGAATCTGTTGGCGACCTTCCAGCCTCAGGTGTTGAAGCTGGACATGGCGTTGACGCGGTCCATCGACAGCGACCCGGTGCGTGAGGCTATCGTGGCGGGGATCGTGCTGGTGGCGCAGCGCCTAGGCATTACCCTGCTGGCCGAGGGGGTGGAGACGGCGGGGGAGCGGGATGCGTTGCTGGGGCTGGGGATCCGCCTGATGCAGGGGTATCTGTTCGCCCGCCCTCAAGTGGAGTGTTTGCCGTTGATGCCGTAGCGGGGGTCAACCGTGTGGGACCGGGCGAAGCTCGGGAAAAGGACGGCGCGCAGTTTAAGTGGCTGCGCGGTGCCGGCTTCCCGAGCTTTGCCCGGTCCCACAGAGGGAAGGGGGGCTAAATTCGCAAGTCAGCCCTCTTGGCGCCACCGCACGGTGTAATGCGCGGCCACGGTGGTCATCTGCGGCTGGAAGTGGGTGTTGGTGATCAGGTACTTGTCCACCACGCCGCCTTCGCGGTGGTGTTCCAGGGTGTCGCCGGCGCCGGCGTTCAGGGTTACTTCGTAGATCAGCGCCTTGTTGGGTTCTACCTGGGTCTGGAAAGGACCCAGGCGGGTACCGTCGATGCGGATGATGTAGACCGTGTCGGCCCCGGGGTTGAGCGTGTTCGTCACTGCGAGTACTCCAATACCTTCGTTCATCTCGTGGGGTGTTGTGTCACAGACTCAGGCGCATCGACAGGTCGATGGCCTTGACGTCCTTGGTCATGGCGCCGATGGAGATGTAGTCCACACCGGTCTGGGCAATGGGCAGCAAGGTACTTTCGTTGATGCCGCCGCTGGCTTCCAGTTTTGCCTTGCCCGCATTCAGGCGCACGGCTTCACGCATGTCGTCGTGGCTGAGTTCGTCGAGCATGATGATGTCGGCACCGGCGGCCAGGGCTTCCCGGAGTTCTTCCAGGCTTTCCACTTCGATTTCCACCGGCTTGCCGGGGGCTATGCGGTGGGCGGCGCTGATGGCCTGGGCGATGCCGCCACTGGCGGCAATGTGGTTTTCCTTGATCAGGAAGGCGTCGTACAGGCCGATGCGGTGGTTGTGGCAGCCGCCGCAGGTAACCGCGTATTTCTGTGCCAGGCGCAGGCCGGGCAGGGTCTTGCGCGTGTCGAGCAGCTTGACCTGAGTGGCGGCTACCTTGTCGGCCAGGGCTTGGGCCTGGGTGGCGACAGCGGACAGCATCTGCAGGAAGTTCAGCGCGGTACGTTCGCCGCTCAACAGCGCGCGCGCCGGCCCTTCAAGGTGGAACAGGGCCTGGTTGGCCGTGGCGCGCTGGCCGTCGACGACCTGCCAGTGCACCGCCACGCGCGGGTCGAGCTGGCGGAACACCGCGTCCACCCAGGCGGTGCCGGCGACCACGCAGTCCTGGCGGGTGATGATGGTGGCCTTGGCCAGGCGCTCGGCGGGGATCAGCTGGGCGGTGATGTCGCCGCTGCCAATGTCTTCCAGCAGCGCGCGGCGCACGTTGGCTTCTATCTCGGCAGTCAGGTCGGCGAGGCGTAGATTCGGCATAGCAGGCTCCACAAGCAAAGTGGCCGGATTATAGGGCAGGCGATGCCCGGCGCGAAGCCTTGCGACAGCCAGGCGGCCCAGTGGCGAAAAGGCGCGAAAACATCCCGCCCCAGGGAGCTTTTTGCTGGTTTTGTTGTCCACTTCGCATCGCCCCGCAAATATCTGCGGCAGGTGCTCTAGCACAGCGCTACGCTTTTGCAGATAATGAGCGCCTTGTATTTGGCGCCATAGCTTTGACGCCTTGAATCTTTGTTTCCACTGTGCGTGACGGCGCTTACAAAGGCGTTGCGCCAGAGGGCTGTGGGCGGGCGCGGGTAACCTGCATACTAGAGCGAAAGCGTACCCTCATTCTTTCTGGAGAACGGGATGCATAACGATGGGAAAGTCGTGCCGTTGAACAAGGCTGCTGCTGATCACGCCAATCAGACGCCCTTGGCACGCCTGCCCGTCGTCCTGCTGCAGGTTCGCGACAAGGCCGCCCAGCAACTGCGCCAAGGCTTGCAGGCGCTGTTCGACAATGCCGACGACACCCTGTTCGAGATGGCCGACAAGGCCCACAACAACGCCGAGCAGAACACCTTCTTCGAAGCCATGCGCGACCTGCGCCTCAAGCGCAAGAGCATTGAGCGCGGCTTCCTGGAAAAACTCTATGAGGCGTTCGTGGCCATCGGCCAATACGAGATCGCCGAGCCTGCGGTGGCCTCGCCGGTCAATTACGACAAGCTGGAACTGGTGGCCAATGACGATCTGGAGCGCACCGTCGCCCTGGACGCCATGGTTGGCAAGGTGCTGGCCCGCGATGGCCTGGCCTTGGGGCAGTTGACCGCCCGGCTCAATGCTTTGGTGCTCAAGCGCCTGGACGATGCCAGCAACCCCGTAGGGCCGGCCATGCTCTGTGATTATTTCCTCCAGGCCGGGCGTAACCTGGGCGTGGAGATCAAGGTCAAGCTGATCGTGCTCAAGCTGTTCGAAAAGTACGTGTTGGCCGACACCGACCAGTTGTATGCCGAGGCCAATCAGTTGCTGATCGCCACGGGCGTGCTGCCGGAACTGAAGGCCGCGCCGGCCCGCCGCAGCGCTGACCGTGCGCCGCCGCGTCCCAGCCAGCGTCGCGAGGACGCCGCCGTGGCCGGCCCGCAGACCGGCGCGCAGCTCGATGAAAGCGTGCAGGAAGTGTTCGGCGCCTTGCAGGAGCTGCTCCACCAGCTGCGCGGCAGTGTCGCGCCCAAGCTGGAAAGCAGCCACGAAGCGCAGCCCATTTCCACCAACGACCTGATGCGCCTGCTGTCGCACTTGCAGCAATACGTGCCTTCGTCCCAGGCGGCCCAGGACGATTACGACCTGCGCCACCAGCTGGAGCAATTGCTGACTCGGGTAAGCGTCAAGAGTGGCAGGTTCCGGGTGATCGGCGTGGTCGACGAAGACGTCATCAACCTGGTGACCATGCTGTTCGAGTTCATCCTGGATGACCGCAACCTGCCCGATTCGCTCAAGGCGCTGATCGGCCGCTTGCAGATCCCGATGCTCAAGGTCGCGGTGATGGACAAGAGCTTCTTCAGCCGTGGCAGCCACCCGGCGCGGCGCCTGCTCAACGAGATCGCTTCGGCGGCCATGGGCTGGGGCAACCGCGATGACTACCAGCGTGACAGCCTGTACCTGCGGATCGAGCAGATCGTGCAGCGCCTGCTCAACGACTTTGTCGACGACCCGGCGATTTTCTCCGAACTGCTGGCCGACTTCCTGGCCTTCACCGCCGATGAGCGGCGGCGCAGCGAGTTGCTCGAACAGCGTACCCGTGACGCGGAGGAGGGCCGGGCCAAGGCTGAGCTCGCGCGCCAGCGCGTGCAACAGGAACTCAACCGCCGCTTGCTGGGCAAGGTCTTGCCGCTGGTGGTGGTGCGGCTGCTGGAAGAGGCCTGGAGCAAGGTGCTGTTGCTGACCTGCCTGAAACATGGCGACGGTTCGCCCCAATGGCTCGAAGGCCTCGCGACCATGGACGATCTGATCTGGAGCGTGGAGCCCCACGACGAACCCCAGGCCCATGAGCGCTTGCTGGATGTGGTGCCGGGACTGCTCAAGGCCCTGCGTGACGGCCTGACCAGTTCGGCGTTCGACCCCTTTGCCACCAGCGAATTCTTCAGCCAGCTGGAGCTGCTGCATGTGCAGGCGCTCAAGCGCGATGCCCTTCACCCGGCGGCGTGGGGCGAGGGCCAGGAACCCCCGGCGCTGGTGGCGGTGGTCGAGGAAATCGTGCTGGCGGGGCACGGCGATGCCCCCCCTGCCCAGGTACGGCTGCCGGCCGATGACCCCGGCCTGCTGCAGGTCAACGCGTTGCGCACCGGTTGCTGGGTGGAGTTCATCGACGATGAGGGCCACTGTCAGCGTTGCAAGCTGGCGGCGATCATCGAGGCTACTGACCGATATGTGTTCGTCAACCGCACCGGCATGAAGGTGCTGGAAAAGACCCGCACGGGCCTGGCCGTCGAGTTTCGCCAGGGTGCGGCGCGGATTCTGGATGATACCCTGCTGTTCGACCGCGCCCTTGATTCAGTGGTCTCCAACCTGCGGCGGCGGAAAAATATATAGTTGCATGCCCAGCCAGTCAGCGACGCGGCATACTGGGGCGATCGAGCCGTGTCGCCAAGGAGGCCTTATGACCATTGATCCCATCACTGGCTGGTGCCAGCCAGCCACGCACTGCCCATCGCCCAATTTCAATGAGCGCCCGCTGGGTGAAATCTCCCTGCTGGTGATCCACAACATCAGCCTGCCGCCTGGCCAGTTCAAGACCGGCCGCGTGCAGCAGTTCTTCCAGAACCAACTGGACTGCAGCGCCCACCCCTTCTTCGAGACCATCGCCGAACTGAAGGTGTCGGCACACTTCCTGATCGAGCGTGACGGCGGGCTGACCCAGTTCGTCTCTTGTCTGCAGAGGGCCTGGCATGCCGGGGTGTCGAATTTCGAAGGGCGCGAAGCGTGCAATGACTTCTCCATCGGCATCGAGCTGGAGGGGACTGACTTCGAACCGTTCACCGATGCCCAGTACCAGGCACTGGCACACCTGACCCGGCAACTGCAGGCGCAGTACCCGGCCATTACTTCATCGCGCATCTGCGGGCACAGCGACATCGCGCCCGTGCGCAAGACAGATCCAGGGCCGCACTTCGACTGGCCGCGCTACCGCGCCAGCCTGCTGGCCCACGAGGGAGTGCAATGAGTTTTCTGGTGTTGGTGCTGGTGTTGGTGATTGAGAAATTCTCGGCGTTGCGCCACCGGTTGCAAGGTGACCGTGCCTGGTTGGCCGAGCTGGCTCGCCTGGAAGCCAAGCCGCGTCTGGCCAAGGAACCGGCGCTTATCCTGGCGCTGTGGGTGCTGCTGCCCGCGGTGGTGCTGGGGGCGCTGCTGCTGGCGCTCAAGCCAGTGGCCTATGGCCTGTTTGCCTTGCCCATTCACCTGTTGGTGGTGATCTACAGCTTGGGCCGTGGTGATGTGAAAGCCGGACTGGGGCCGTTTCGTGACGCCTGGCGGCGGGGCGACGAGCAGGCAGCCGTGCATGTGGCCGAACGTGACCTGGGGCTGAGCGCCGACGACGAATCGGGCCTGCTGGCCAAGGTGCAGGACAACCTGCTGTGGCAGGCGTATCAGAGTTTCTTTGCAGTGATCTTCTGGTATGTGCTGCTGGGGCCTGTGGCGGCGCTGGTTTATCGATTGCTGGCGCTGGCGGTGCGCAACGCCAGGCACCCGGGCGTGGTGGCTCGCGCGGGCAGCATTCGCCACGCCTTCGATTGGCTGCCGGTGCGGGTGCTGGCCGTGAGCTTTGCCCTTGTGGGTAACTTCGTCGCGGTGGGCAAGGTGATGCTGCATGAGGTACTGCATTGGGGCATCGGTGCGAAGAAGCTGATCGCCGACGTCGGGCGCGTGGCGGGTGAACTGCCGGCCACCGCGGCGGGCGAGGCGGGTGTCGCCAGCCTGGACAGCCTGTGGGAGCTACTGCTGCGCTCGGCGGTGCTGTGGTATGCCGTCATCGCCCTGTGGACAGTGCTGTTCTAACCCCCGGATTGCCGGTGGCAACCCTGCGGGGCAGTGACGTGAGCGGTCAGGCGCCAGGCCAGTTGAACATGTCACAGGCATTCGCGGTACTGGCCGCCGCCAACGCCTGTGCATCAACCCCCATCACCTCGGCCAAGGCCTCGGCAATCTTCGGCAAATGCTCCGGGCTGTTACGTTCTCCGGCGTACATCACCGGGGCCATGTCCGGTGAGTCGGTCTCCAGCACCACGGCTTCCAGGGGCAGGCGGGCCAGAGTCTTGCGCAGCTTCACCGCCTGCGGCCAGGTGCCCGCGCCGCCAAGCCCCAGTTTGAAGCCCAGTTTCAGGTATTCCCGCGCTTCTTCATGACTGCCAGCGAAGGCATGGATGACCCCCGCGCGCTTTAGCTTGAAACGCTTGAGCGTGGCGATCACCGCCGCGTGGCTGCGCCGCACGTGCAGCAGCACCGGTAATTCGAACTCGGCCGCCAGTGTTAACTGCGCCTCGAACAAGGCTTGCTGGCGTTCGCGGTTCAGGTCTTCGAGGAAGTAGTCCAGGCCGAATTCGCCCACCGCGCATAGCTGGCGATGCCCCGCCAGGCGTTCCAGCCAGCCGTGCAGTTCGGTCAGATGAGCCGGTTGGTGCTCATCCAGGTACACCGGGTGCAGGCCGAAGGCGGCGTACAGTTGCGCATCGCCTTGCACCAGGTTCCACACCCGCTGCCAATTGGCCTGATGCACACCCAGTACCACCATTCGTTGCACGCCCAAGGCGCGAGCGTTGGCCAGCACCGCCGGGCGGTCGACGTCGAAGTCGGGGAAGTCCAGGTGGGTGTGGGTGTCGATCAGCCCCATGGCTCACGCCTCGAAAATGCGCTGCTTGAAGGTACGGGCTATGGCGTGCACGCCAGGTTGGTATTCGTTGCGCTCCACCGCGGCCAGTGCCAGCTCCAGGGCTTTGCTGGCAATCAGGTCGTGTTGCTGGCCCATGGCGTTGATGGGCAAAGGCAGAAAGTCCAGCAGTTGCGTATCACCGAAGGTCGCCAGATGCAGCGAAGGGAATTCATCCTGATGGCCTTGCAGCACATCGAACACCCCCTGCAGCAATACATAAGAGGTCGTCACCAGGGCCGCGGGCAGATGGCCCAGTTGCTCCACCAGCTCGGCCATTGACTGGCGGCCGCCTTCGCGGCTGAACGATTCGCCTTCGGACACCAGCACCTTGCCGGTGAAACCTTCCACGGCCTGATGGAAACCGGCGGCGCGGGCCTGGCTGATGCTCAGCTCGGGGCGGGCGCCAATCAGGGCGATATCCCTGGGGGTTGTGCGCAGGATGCTGCTGGTCAGTTGCAGGGCGGCGTGCTGGTCGTCACTGACCACGGAGCAAAAGTGGTTGCTGTCCATCACCCGGTCAATGGCGATGATCGGCACGCCTTTGTTCTGCAGCTCCAGGTAACTGGTGTCTTCAGGCGGCAGGCAACTGGCAACGAACAAGGCGTCACAGCGGCGGGCCTTGAACAACTGCTGCAATTGCAGTTCGCTGGCCGGTTCATCGTCGGAGCTGGCGATCAGCAACTGATAGCCGTGCTCGCGCGCACGCTTTTCCAGGCGCTTGGCAATACGGGCATAACTGGGGTTTTCCAGGTCGGGCAGGATAAAACCCAGCGTACGCGTATGGCGGCTGCGCAGGCCGGCAGCCTGGGGGTTGGGCGTGAAGCCATGTTCCTGCACCACCGCCTGGACACGCTCCACGGTGGTCTTGCTGATGCGCTGCTGTTGCGCCTTGCCATTGATGACGTAACTGGCGGTGGTCACCGACACTCCGGCGAGGCGAGCAATATCACTGAGTTTCAACCGAGTATTCCTTGTTTTACGGCGTGCGACGCCGGGCGTTCAGGCTGCCCGATGCATTTTTCACCATCATTGGCCACCGCGGCAGGCGACCATTGTCGCAATGCCGCCGTCAGGTTGGGCTTCAATGCCTGAAGATTATCGGGTAACGTGCCTGTCATTCTAGGTTAAACGATTCAGCCGGCGTGTTTTCTGCCGAAAAAAATCTGTCGGGGTGGTCAGTAAATTTTCCCGTCGATGGCTGGCTGAGGTTGTCCAACAGCTCGGGGCTGACCCTGCAAGGGTTTCGGTCCTATGCTGCACCCTTAAAACAAGACTTCTGCATCCTGTGGATGCCGTAAAGGAGATTGGCATGCTCGAGCTCACTATAGAGCAGATATCCATGGCCCAGCGTGCCGTGGATAAACCCGCCGCCCTGCAATTGCTCGCTGAAAAGCTGGTTGCCGATGGCCTGGTGGCCGACGGCTACCTGGCGGGCCTGCAAGCGCGCGAGGCCCAGGGTTCTACTTTCCTGGGGCAGGGCATCGCCATCCCCCACGGCACCCCGGAGACCCGTGACCTGGTGTTCGCCACCGGCGTGCGCCTGCTGCAGTTTCCTGAAGGCGTGGACTGGGGTGATGGCCAGATCGTTTACCTGGCCATCGGCATCGCGGCCAAGTCCGACGAGCACCTGCGCCTGCTGCAACTGCTGACCCGCGCCTTGGGCGAGACCGACCTGGGCCAGGCGTTGCGCACGGCCAGTACCCCTGAAGCGCTGCTGAAACTGTTGCAGGGCGCGCCCCAGGAACTGGCGCTGGATGCGCAGATGATCAGCCTGAGCGTGGCCGCCGAAGACTTCGAAGAACTGGTATGGCGTGGCGCCCGCCTGCTGCGCCAGGCCGACTGTGTCAGCAATGGCTTCGCCGCCGTGCTGCAGCAAGTGGAAGCCTTGCCCCTGGGCGACGGCCTGTGGTGGTTGCACAGCGAACAGACCGTGAAGAAACCCGGGCTGGCGTTCGTCACCCCGCAACAACCTTTGCGCTACCTGGGCCAACCGCTGACCGGGCTGTTCTGCCTGGCCAGCCTGGGCGAGGCACACCAGGCTTTGCTGGAGCGGCTGTGTGGTTTGCTGATCGAAGGCCGCGGCCAGGAACTGGGCCGCGCCACCAACCCGCGCGCGGTACTGGAAGCCTTGGGCGGTGATGTGCCGGCCGACTGGCCCAGCGCCCGCATTGGCTTGGCCAACGCCCACGGCCTGCATGCGCGCCCGGCCAAGGTGTTGGCGCAATTGGCCAAGAGCTTCGAGGGTGAGATTCACCTGCGCCTGGTGGACAGTACCGAGCCTGCCGTGTCGGCGAAAAGCCTGAGTAAGCTGTTGAGCCTGGGCGCCCGCCGCGGCCAGGTGCTTGAATTCATCGCCGAACCGGCCATTGCCAATGATGCGCTGGCCGCATTGCTGGCGGCAGTTGAAGAAGGCCTGGGCGAGGAGGTCGAGCCGCTGCCGGCGGTTGCCGAAGTGACCGTAGTGGTTGAAGAGGCCGCCGTTATCGTACCCAAGGTGCAGGCCCCGGTCGCGGGCCAGCAGATCCAGGGGATCGCTGCCGCGCCGGGCATCGCCATGGGCCCGGCTCATGTGCAGGTGCCGCAGGAATTCGACTACCCGCTGCGCGGTGAGTCTCACCCGGTGGAACACCAGCGGCTGCAAGACGCTTTGGTGCAGGTGCGTGAAGACATTGAAGGCTTGATCCGCCGCAGCCAGGCCAAGGCCATTCGCGAGATTTTCGTCACCCACCAGGAAATGCTCGACGACCCGGCGCTGACCGATGAGGTCGCCAGCCGCCTGAAGCAGGGCGAAAGCGCCCCTGCGGCGTGGATCAGCGTGATCGAAGCCGCTGCCCGTCAGCAGGAAGCGTTGCAGGATGCCCTGCTGGCCGAGCGCGCCGCCGACCTGCGCGACATTGGTCGTCGTGTGCTGGCGCAACTGTGCGGCGTGGAAAGCGTCGATGAGCCAAACCAGCCTTATATCCTGGTGATGGACGAGGTGGGCCCGTCCGACGTCGCCCGCCTGGACCCCGCCCGCGTGGCCGGTATCCTTACCGCGCGCGGCGGCGCTACCGCCCACAGTGCCATCGTTGCCCGTGCCCTGGGCATCCCGGCTATCGTGGGGGCGGGCGAGGCGGTGCTGCTGCTCAAGTCCGGCTGCCCGTTGATGCTCGATGGCCAGCGCGGCCAATTGGTGGTCGAACCCAGTGAAGAGGTGCGCCAGCGCGCCATCGAAGAGCGCGAAACCCGTGCGCGTCGCCAGGAAGCCGCGAATGCCCGGCGTATGGAAACCGCCGTCACCCGGGACGGCCACCCCGTTGAAGTGTTCGCCAACATCGGTGAAAGCGCCGGCGTCAAAACCGCGGTGGAGCAGGGCGCCGAAGGTGTCGGCCTGTTGCGCACCGAGCTGATTTTCATGGCCCATTCCCAGGCGCCCGATGAAGCCATACAGGAAGCTGAATACCGCCGCGTGCTCGACGGCCTGGCCGGCCGGCCACTGGTGGTGCGCACCCTGGACGTGGGCGGTGACAAACCGCTGCCTTATTGGCCGATCGCCAAGGAAGAAAACCCCTTCCTGGGTGTGCGCGGCATCCGCCTGACCCTTCAGCGTCCCGACGTGATGGAAAGCCAGCTGCGCGCGCTGCTGCGCGCCGCCGACAACCGCCCGCTGCGGATCATGTTCCCCATGGTGGGCAGTGTCGAGGAGTGGCGCCAGGCTCGGGACATGACCGAGCGCCTGCGCCTGGAGATACCGGTCGCTGACCTGCAACTGGGCATCATGATCGAAGTACCGTCCGCTGCCCTGCTGGCGCCGGTGCTGGCCAAGGAAGTGGATTTCTTCAGTGTCGGCACCAACGACCTGACCCAGTACACCCTGGCCATCGACCGTGGCCACCCGACCCTGTCGGCCCAGGCGGATGGCCTGCACCCGGCGGTGCTGCAACTGATCGACATCACCGTGCGGGCTGCCCATGCCCACGGCAAGTGGGTGGGCATCTGTGGCGAACTGGCCGCCGACCCGCTGGCCGTGCCGCTGCTGGTAGGCCTGGGCGTGGATGAATTGAGTGTCTCGGCGCGCAGCATTGCCGAGGTCAAGGCCGGGGTCCGCGAACTGACCCTGGAACACGCAACAAGCCTGGCGCAGACTGCGCTGGGCCTGGGCAGCGCCGCCGACGTGCGCGCCCTGGTGGAGAAACAGTAAATGGCCAAGATTCTGACCCTGACCCTGAACCCGGCGCTGGACCTGACCGTGGAACTCAACAGCCTGCTGGTGGGCGACGTCAACCGTACCACGGCCATGCACAGCCATGCCGCCGGCAAGGGCATCAATGTCGCCCAGGTGCTGGCTGACCTGGGGCATGAACTGACGGTGGCCGGTTTCCTCGGCCAGGACAATGTGCTGCCGTTCGAGGCGTTGTTCGTCGCGCGTGGCTTCACCGATGAGTTCATCCGGGTGCCGGGTGAAACCCGCACCAACATCAAGCTGGCCGAGCGCGGCGGGCGGATCACCGACCTCAATGGTCCTGGCGCTTTCGTCGACGATGAAGCCCAGGCCGCGCTGCTGGCGCGCCTGGAGCGGATCGCCCCCGGCCACGATGCCGTGGTGGTCGCTGGCAGCCTGCCCCGGGGCATCAATGCCCAGTGGTTGCAGGCGCTGTTGGAACGCCTGGTTGCGTTGGGCCTGAAAGTCGCCCTGGACACCAGCGGCGCGGCGTTGCGCGCGGGCCTGGCCACCCAGCC
Source organism: Pseudomonas sp. RIT-To-2 (assembly GCF_029623465.1). Taxonomy (NCBI): domain Bacteria; kingdom Pseudomonadati; phylum Pseudomonadota; class Gammaproteobacteria; order Pseudomonadales; family Pseudomonadaceae; genus Pseudomonas; species Pseudomonas sp. RIT-To-2. The sequence goes on from NZ_JAPYKM010000030.1 coordinate 38,169, forward strand.
GTGGCTGATCAAACCCAATACCGCGGAATTGGCCGAAGTGCTCGGCGAAGCCGTCGACACGCCAGCCCAGCAGGCCGCCGTGGCCAAGCGTCTGCACGCCCAGGGCATCGAGCATGTGGTGATTTCCCAAGGCGCCCAGGGCGTCAACTGGTTCAGCGGCCAACCGGCGCTGCAGGCCCTGCCGCCCACGGTCGACATCGGCAGCACCGTGGGTGCGGGCGACTCGTTGCTGGCGGGCATGGTTCACGGCCTGCTGAGCGGCGCCACCCCACACCAGACGTTGTGCACCGCCACCGCCATCGCGGCCATGGCGGTCAGCCAGATCGGTTTTGGCATCAATGACCACGCCGAACTGGCGCGGCTCGAAAGCGGCGTCTGCGTGCGCGCGCTTGCAGAACAATAAGAGGGTATGAGATGAAACTTGCCATCGTCACGGCTTGCCCCAGCGGCCGCGTCTCCAGTGTTCTCAGTGCACGCTTGCTCGATGCCGTGGCCCAGCGCCAGGGCTGGAGCACCAGCGTTGAGGTGCATGACCCGCAGCACCCTGAAAACAAATTGTCGCCGGCCACCATCGAGGCCGCCGACTGGGTACTGGTGATCAACACCGGCCCCATCGACCTCAGCCGTTTTGTCGGCAAGCGCCTGTTCCAGAGCAGCCCGGCCGCGGCCCTGCAGGACGCCGACGCGTTCCTGCGCCAGGCCGCGGAGCAGGCCAAGGTTCACGAAGCGTCCAGCGAGGCCGTTGTCGCGCCGGTAGCCGACCGTGCGCCGCGGCTGGTGGCCATTACTGCGTGCCCGACCGGCGTAGCCCACACGTTCATGGCTGCAGAAGCCTTGCAGACGGCCGCCAAGCAAATGGGCTACGACCTGCAGGTCGAGACCCAGGGCTCGGTGGGCGCGCGCAACCCGCTCAGCGCCGCAGCCATTCAGGACGCCGACGTGGTACTGCTGGCCGCCGACATCGATGTGGCCACCGAACGGTTCGCCGGTAAACGTATCTACCGCTGCGGCACCGGCGTGGCGCTAAAGCAGGCCAAGTCGATCCTCGACAAGGCCTTGGCCGAAGGCAAGCAAGAGTCTGCTGCCAGCGCTGGTGCTGCCGCGCCGGCCAAGCAGGAAAAGACCGGGGTCTACAAACACCTGCTCACTGGCGTGTCGTACATGCTGCCGATGGTGGTAGCGGGCGGCTTGATGATTGCCCTGTCGTTCGTGTTCGGTATCACTGCCTTCAAGGAGCCGGGCACCCTGGCTGCCGCGCTGATGCAGATTGGTGGCGATAGCGCCTTCAAACTGATGGTGCCGCTGCTGGCCGGCTACATTGCCTACTCCATCGCCGACCGGCCTGGCCTGGCGCCCGGCATGATCGGTGGCTTGCTGGCCAGCACCCTGGGTGCCGGTTTCATTGGTGGCATCGCGGCAGGCTTCATCGCCGGTTACGCCGCCAAGGCCATCAACCGTTACGCGCGTTTGCCGGCAAGCCTCGAGGCGCTCAAGCCGATCCTGATCATTCCGTTGCTGGCCAGTTTGTTCACCGGCCTGGTGATGATCTACGTGGTGGGCAAGCCGGTGGCCGGCATGCTCGAAGCGCTGACCCACTTCCTCGACAGCATGGGCACCACCAACGCCATTCTGCTGGGTGTACTGCTGGGTGGCATGATGTGCGTCGACCTGGGCGGCCCGATCAACAAGGCGGCTTACGCGTTCTCGGTAGGCCTGCTGGCCTCCCAGAGCTACGCACCGATGGCCGCCACCATGGCTGCGGGCATGGTGCCTCCCATCGGGTTGGGCATCGCCACCTTCCTGGCCCGCCGCAAATTCGCCCAGAGCGAGCGTGAAGCCGGCAAGGCTGCGTTGGTGCTGGGGTTGTGCTTCATTTCCGAAGGTGCCATTCCGTTTGCTGCCAAGGACCCGTTGCGGGTCATCCCGGCCAGCATCGCCGGCGGCGCCTTGACCGGTGCGCTGTCCATGTACTTCGGCTGCAAACTCATGGCACCCCATGGTGGTTTGTTCGTGATGCTGATCCCCAACGCCATCAACCATGCATTGCTGTACCTGCTGGCCATTGCCGCGGGGGCGGCGGTGACGGCGGTCGTGTATGCGGTGATCAAAAAGTCCGAAGCTGTGGAACTGGCGGTAGAACCCGTCAAGGCCTGACCCTGGTGCGCCCGCCTGCACCGGCAGGACCGGGCGCCAGCTCGGGAAGGGCGCACCGCGTAGTGTCAGTTACGGCGCGGCGCCTGGTTCCCGAGCTTCGCTTGGTCTAAAGGGTTCGCATGCGCCCATATCAGTAAACGTCGCGGCGGTAGCGCCCTTGTTCGCTCAGCGATTCCAGGGTATCCGCCCCGAGCACTTCACGCAGCACTTCATCGACACCGCCCGCCATCCCCTGAAGGCTGCCGCACACATAGATCAACGCCCCCTCGGCCACCCACTCGCGCACCTGCCGCGCATTTTCGCGCAAGCGGTCCTGCACGTAGATCTTCTTCGCCTGATCGCGAGAAAACGCCAGGTCCAGACGGGCCAGGTGGCCGTCCGCGAGCCAGCTTTGCAATTCATCCCGGCACAAAAAGTCCTGCGCCTGATTGCGCTCGCCAAATACCAGCCAGTTGCGTGCATGGCCCTTGGCAATTCGGGCCTTGAGCAAACTGCGCAATCCAGCCAGCCCCGTACCGTTGCCGATCAGTATCACTGGCGCATCGTCACGCGGTGCATGGAAGCCATTGTTGCGCCGCACATGCAGGCTGATGAGCGCGCCCAGCGGGGCATGCTCGGTGAGCCAGCCCGAGCCCAGGCCCAGAGTGCCGTCAGGGTGGCGTTCCTGGCGTACGATCAATTCCAGTGCGCCGTCCTCGGGTACAGAGGCGATGGAGTACTCCCGGGCCTGGGTCTGCAGGGGGATGTCGCTGGTCAGGCGCGGCATCATTTCGATCAGGTCGCCGGCCTCCCACGGGTGAGGCGCCGGCGGCGTCAGGCGCAGCAGGTATACCGGCGCACCCTGGCTGCCTGGGTTCAGCAGTTGCCGCTCGCTCAGCGTCCAGTCTTCGTACAGGGGCGCCTGCCAGGCCATCGTCGGTTGGGCGCCGGTCAGTTGGCCCAGTTGTTCCTGCCACTGTTGCAGGCGTAGCGGGTCGGCGCTATCCACCTGCACGGGCTCGAAGGCGCTGCGGGCGCCTTGCTGCCCGAGCCAGGCATGCAGGCGCTGGCCAAAGCCGCAGAAGTGCTGATACTGGCGGTCACCCAAGGCGAGCAAGGCGTAGTTCAAGTGCCCGAGCGCCAATGCCTGGCCGAGGAGTTTGCGCTCGAAACCACGGGCGCTGTCGGGTGCTTCGCCGTCGCCGAACGTGCTGACGACGAACAGCGCATGGGCGGCCTGGCGCAGGTCGTGCTCGCCCAGGCGCGACAACGGCTCAACCCGCACCGCGAGCCCGGCGGCCTGCAACTGGTTGGCACTCTGCCAGGCCAGTTGTTCGGCGAAACCGCTCTGGCTGGCAAAACCGATCAGCCAGCCGCCTTGGGTGTCGGTATTGCCCAGTTGCTGCCGCACGGCGCGCACCTGGCGCTTCTTGCGGCGGCGGTCCAGGTACAACAGCCAGCCGGTAACGAAGAACAGCGGCATGCTCAACGCCGCCAGTGTGTTGAGGATGCGCCCGGGGAGACCGAAGTAGCTGCCCACGTGCAGGGCATACACGCTGTCTAGCAATTGGCCGCCCAGAGGCTTGTCGGCAAAGCGTTCATGCCGGCGCACCTGGCCCGAGAGCGGGTCCAGGACCAGGCTGTTGAACGCGCGCTCGTGGGGCGCGTCCTGAAGCAGGTAGAACACCGTCAGCGGTTGGCCATTGGGCGCCAGGCGCAGGTTGTAGGCGCGCAGGGCAGGGCCCGCCTGACTGCGGATGCTGTCCCACACCGCGTCGTAGTTGACGTTTACCGGGCCTGTGGGGGGCGTTGGCCGCGGCATACGACCGCCACGCTGGCCTTCGCGGTGTTCACCCTTGGGGGCGCTGCCCAATAGCGAACTCATGCTTTCACGCGCCCAGTCGTAGGACCAGAACAGCCCTGTCACGGACAGCAGAAGGTAAAACAGCAGGCACCAGGTACCCGTCACGGCGTGCAGATCCCAGTTGAAACTGCGACCTTTTCTGGCCCAGTCCAGGGTCAGCCAGGCGCGCCAGTTCAGCGCCTGGCGCGGCCAGCGCAGGTACAGGCCCGACAGGCAGAAGAACACCAGAACCAGGGTGCAGGCCCCGGTGATGTTCTTGCCCACTTCACCCATGGCGAGGAAGCGGTGCAGTTGCAAGGTAAAGCCGAAGAACCCCTCGCCACGCACCTTGCCCAGCAGTTCGCCGGTATAGGCGTTGAAATAACGCAGTTCGCCGCGACGCTCGCCGGGTGGCGGCATGTAGAACACCCGTGAGGCCAGGCCGGTATCGGTTTCCACCCACAAGGCGGTAATGGGCTTGCCCTTGGCGGCTTCCAGCCTGGGCACCAGCACCGAGGGCGGCAGCACCCCGCTGTCCTGCACCTGGACGTGCAGGGTGTCAGGGTTCAGGGCGCGCAGCATCTCGTCCTGGAACGATACCAGCGCACCGGTCACGCCCATCAGCGCCAGCACCAGGCCTGCCGTGATGCCGAAAAACCAATGCAGTTGGAACAGTGTTTTCTTCAACACTTTTAATCACCTTGCCGAAAGCTGGCACCGAACGCGGAGGGCATTATGCCGGATCGGTTGCGAATAAATCTCATGCACGAAAAAGCCCCGCTCAACCGGTGAGCGGGGCTGGGGCACTTCTCTTGAATCAGAAGTGGAAGTTGGTGCTGAACAACACGGTGCGGCCGGCTGCCTGGTTGGCGAAATGTGCGGCGTACGCCTTGTCGTAATAGACCTTGTCGGTCAGGTTCTGCACGTTGAGCTGGAAGTCGACGTTCTTGCTCAGCTTGTACGCGGCCATGGCGTCGTAGCGGGTGTAGGACGGCACGTACACCGTATTCGCCGTGTCGCCCCAGACTTCGCCTACGTAGAAGGCACCGCCGCCGATGGTCAGCTTCGGCGCCACCTGGTAGGTGGTCCACAGGCTGGCGCTGTGTTTCGGCGTGTTGGGCAGTTCCTTGCCGTCGGTGGTGGCACCGCCTGTCACTGTGCCGCTACGACCCGCCAGGCCGCCGCTGACGATTTCGCTGTCCAGGTAGCTGTAGCCAGCGAACACTTGCCATTTCTCGGTGATCTTGCCGGTGGCCGACAACTCGAAACCGTCTACACGGGTCTTGCCGGCGTTTTCGTAGGTGTTGGTGGCTGTCAGGACGTGGGTGTTTTCCTTTTCGGTGCGGAACACGTCAGCGGTCAGCGACAGTCGATCGTTCAGCAGGTCCCACTTGGTGCCCACTTCGTAGTTCTTGGTGGTTTCCGGCTCCAGGTCGCTCTGGATCACGGTATTGCCAGCAGGGATGCCGTTGCCGTCCACGCCCTCGTTAAGCATGGAGCCCGGTGGTGTGGCCGAGGTGGCGAACGAGGCATAGATGCTGCCGTTGTCGGTTGGCTTGAACACCAGGCCGGCTTGCCAGTTCCAGAAGTGCGAATCATTGCTGACCTTGCCGCTGGTGTCGCTGTTGGCAGTGGTGTCGAAGCTGTCGTAGCGCGCACCCAGGTTCAATAGCCATTGCGGGTCCAGCTCGATCGTGTCGAACGCGTACAGGGCACGGGTGGTACCCGTGGTCTTGGTACCCTGGTAGTTGCGGGTGATGGTGCCGGTGTAGTCGTCGTCCGGGTTCGGGTTGCTCAGTGAAGTACAGGTGCCGCCGTAGGACTCGCCCGGCTGGCAACCAACTCCGCCTGGCGAGGCTGCGGTCGGGTTGCTGTTGGCCGGGTTGGAGAAGGTGTAGCCGGTGACATGGCTGACTTCACGGGTGAATTCGACACCGGTGGAATAATTGTTCTTGAAGCCCAGCGCGTTGAATTCGCCAAACAGGTCGGTCTGGTTGGTGGTTGTCTCGGTGGTGCTGACGCGGGCGTTGGCACGGCGCCATACGGTGCCGTACTTGTTGACGTTCTTCTGGCTGTCGTCTGGCTGGGTGAGGATGTAGTCCTGACCGGTGTTGCCGTGGCGCAGGGTGTTCTTCAGCGTCATGGTGTCGCTGAAGTCGTGCTCGAACGAAACGGTGCTGATGTCAGCGCGGGTCTTGCGGAAGTCGCGGTCTTTCAGGCCGTAGAAGTTGTTGCTGTTGCCGCCATCGGTGGGCTTGTCGTGCACGTGGGCGGTAGCGGTGGCCGAGCTGTAGCCGTAGGGAATGCCCGAGTCCGGCAGGTCGTTGCTTTCCACGTGGTAGTAGCTGAGGTTCAGGCGGTTCTCGGTGCCCAGGCCGAAGGTCACCGATGGTGCCACGCCCCAGCGGTCGTAGTTCACCGCGTCACGGCCAGCCACGTTCTGCTCGTGGCTCATCAGGTTCAGGCGGAACGCTGCGGTGTCGAGGAACTTGCGGTTCACGTCCAGGGTGTAGCGGCGGGTCTGGTCGGAACCGTACGTGAAACCACCGTCGATGAAGTCGTGATCCTTGGGCAGTTTGCTGACCAGGTTGATGCTGCCACCGGCAGAGCCACGGCCGCCGAATGCCGAGTTCGGGCCCTTGCTGACTTCTACCGACTCGATGTCGAAGATTTCGCGAGTCTGCGCGCCGGTGTCGCGCACGCCGTCCAGGTAGGTATCGCCCTGTGCATCGAAGCCACGGATGAAGGGGCGGTCGCCTTGCGGGTTGCCGCCTTCACCGGCGCCGAAGGTGATGCCGGGCACGGTGCGCAGGGCGTCCTGCAGCGACGTGGCGGCAGTGTCCTTGATCACTTGCTGCGGGATGACGGTGACCGACCGCGGGGTGTCGGTCAGCGGCGCGGTATATTTGTTCGAAGCCGACTTCTCGACCTGGTAGGAAGGCTCTTGCGCCTCACCGGTAATGCTGGTGGCACCGAGCGAGATCGCCCCGTTCTGCTTGGAGCCAGTGTCTTCGGCCGCTTGGGCGAATTGGGTAGCCGAGGCGGCGCCCAAGGCCATGCCAATGGCCGAGACCAGCAAGCGTGGCGAGCTGACAGGTATGTGAGCGTGTTGACGTGACATTGTTTTTAGCCTTCCCCAAGGTGTGTCGAGGCGGCGGAATGTAGGGTAAATGAAACTCGGTATCAATTGCGACACGGTGCCATTCGCGTTGAATTTACGTTCTTTACAATTTTCGGTTACCTTTTTTACAAATTCGTACGATGGCGCGTTGTACACAGTCAATAAGAATCAATACCATTGGCATCCCTCCGCCTGCAGGTACCGCCGTCATGCTGTTGCACATCCCCGGAATCTTCTCCCGAGACGAGGTGGCGCGCATTCGTCAGGCGCTGGAGGCTGCTGACTGGGCCGACGGCAAACTCACCGCAGGGCACCAGTCGGCCAAGGCCAAGCACAACCTGCAGTTGCCCGAAGGCCACCCGCTGGCGGTCGAGATCGGCGCCGCGATGCTGGAGCGCCTGTGGCAAAATCCGCTGTTCATGTCGGCGGCGCTGCCGCACAAGGTGTTTCCGCCGTTGCTGAACTGTTACACGGCCGGCGGCAATTTCGACTTCCACATCGACAACGCCGTGCGCCAGGCCCGGGGCAACCCGGAGCGGGTGCGTACCGACCTGTCGTCGACGTTGTTCTTCAGCGACCCGGACGAGTACGACGGGGGTGAGCTGGAGATCCAGGACACCTTCGGCACCCAGAGGGTCAAGCTGCCGGCCGGCGACCTGGTGCTGTACCCCGGCACGAGCCTGCACAAGGTCAACGCCGTGACGCGCGGTGCACGCTACGCCTCGTTCTTCTGGACCCAGAGCCTGGTGCGCGAGGACAGCCAGCGGGCACTGCTGTTCGAGATGGACGGTGCCATCCAGAGCCTGACGCGTGATGTGCCCGACCACCCCTCGCTGATCCGCCTGACGGGCACCTACCACAATTTGTTGCGGCGCTGGGTGGACGTCTGAGATGGGCTTTGAACTACGCCGCGAAGAAGTGCTCGACGCTGACAGCCTGAGTGCGATGCTGCACGCCAACCCTGCGCGCGCCGCCCAGGCTATCCTCACGGCGGCCCGTGCGGGCATGGCTGACGCACAGGCGCTGCTGGGGCAGATACTGCTGGACGGCCAGGGCATCGAGCGTGACCCGGGGCTGGCGCGTACCTGGTTCGCCATCGCCGCCAACGGCGGCCACCCCATGGCGCGCAACATGCTCGGGCGCTGCCACGAGCACGGTTGGGGTGGCCCGGTGGATGTGCGGCAAGCGGCCGTGCATTACCGCGAAGCCGCGGCCGCCGGGCTGGACTGGGGGTTGTACAACTACGCCAACCTGCTGGGCACCGGGCGGGGCGTGGCCCTTGACCATGAACTGGCGCTGGCCTGCTACCGCCGTGCGGCGCTGATGGGGCATGCCAAATCGATGAACCTGCTGGGGCGTTACCTGGAAAACGGCATGGCGGGCGCCGCCGACCCTGCCCAGGCCCATGATTGGTACCGACGCTCGGCCGAAGCCGGGGATTTTCGTGGCCAGTTCAGCCACGCGGCGGTGCTGGCGGAGACGGGCAGGGTGGAGGACGCGCTGCACTGGCTGCGGCGGGCGCTGGAAGGCGGCAACCTGAATTTCCTGTGTGTCAGCGGGCCTGCGTTGCTGCAGGCCAGCGATCCTCGCATTCGTGCCATGGCGACGCTGTACCAGGCGAAAGCCGATTCCCTGATGACGGAGACTCTGTAGCAGCGGACCTGGCCGCGTCGGCGGTGCATGCGGTGTGCCTGTTGCTGCGGGGCGTTCCTGACGCGGCCAGTCGGGGTGGCGAGCCACCATAAAAAAACCGGGCGCGAGGCCCGGTTTCCTTGTACAGCGAATGCTTAGATGTAGAACGATTTCAGCGGCGGGAAGCCGTTGAATTCCACGGCGCTGTAGCTGGTGGTGTAGGCGCCGGTGGACAGCCAGTACAGGCGGTCACCGATGGCCAGGTTCAGCGGCAGGCCGTACTTGTAGTTCTCGTACATGATGTCGGCGCTGTCGCAGGTCGGGCCGGCGATGACCACCTCTTCCACTTCGCCTTTCTTCTCGGTCCAGATCGGAAACTTGATGGCTTCGTCCATGGTTTCGATCAGGCCGCTGAATTTGCCCACGTCGGTGTATACCCAGCGCTCGACGGCGGTGCGCGACTTGCGGGCCACCAGCACCACTTCACTGACCAGGATGCCGGCGTTGGCGATCAGCGAACGGCCTGGCTCCAGGATGATTTCCGGCAGATCGTCGCCGAAGTCTTCCTTCAGGAAGCGGATGATCTCTTCCGCGTAGGTTTCCAGGCTGTTGGTACGGGTGATGTAGTTGGCCGGGAAGCCGCCACCCATGTTGATCAGTTTCAGGTGGATGCCGTCTTCTTCCTTCAGGCGTTCGAAGATCACCTTCACTTTGGCGATGGCGGCGTCCCACACGCTGATGTCGCGTTGTTGCGAACCTACGTGGAACGAGATCCCGTAAGGCACCAGGCCCAGGTCGCGGGCCAGGATCAGCAGGTCCATGGCCATGTCGGTCTGACAGCCGAACTTGCGCGACAGCGGCCAGTCAGCGGTGGTGGAGCCTTCGGTCAGGATACGCACGTAGACTTTCGAGCCCGGGGCGGCCTTGGCGATGTTGCGCAGGTCGGCTTCGGAGTCGGTGGCGAACAGGCGCACGCCCTTCTCGTAGAAGTAGCGAATGTCCTTGGACTTCTTGATGGTGTTGCCGTAGCTGATGCGCTCAGGACCAACGCCCTGGCCCATGACTTTATCCAGTTCGTAGATCGAGGCGATGTCGAAGCTCGAGCCCTTGTCACGCAGCAGGTCGATGATCTCGACGGCTGGGTTGGCCTTCACGGCGTAGTAGACCTTGGCGAATTCGAAACCGGCGCGCAGGTCGTCGTAGGCCTGGCTGATCATCTGGGTGTCGATGAGTACGAAAGGGGTTTCTTGCTTGTCGGCGAACGCCTTCATTTTCTGGAAGGTTTCGCGCGCGAAATAGTCTTCGACCTGGATCGACATGCTGGGACTCCTGCTGGCAAACAATGAAAATATTCATGGGTGAAGGTGGCACCGGATGCACACCTCTCTTGACCGCCCTCCGTATCCCCACTTTGGTTCGCCTACTTCCCAAGGCATGTCGCCGAAAGCAAAAAGGCCACTGGAAGCATGCTTCCTCATGGCCTTGCTGTCTCGTCGTCAGTACTTGAGCCGGATGGATCGTTTCCAGCATGGACGGTCGGCGCGAACTTTAGGACGTGAGGGGCTCAAGATCAACAAAAAATGTCGCGTTTTTACACGCGTTCGTCGCTGAGCCTTGGGTACACCCTTGATAACCGACCTGCATGACAGGCTGATGTTCCCCCCATCTGGATCGCGCACGCCCCACTGGTTCATGCGACGGTGGTCTGTTCAACCAATTCCGCCGGCGACACGATGTTGGTTTTCATGCCCCGCGAACGCCCTGAACTCAGGTACGCGGCAATGGACTCCTGTGTCACCTCACCCAGGAACACATTCTCCGCGTCCAGCACCGGCAGCCACGCGCGGTTGAACTCGTACATGCGCGACAGCAGGATGCGCAGGTGTTCGTCGTAGGCGGCGGTGGCGTTGAACGGGCGCAGGTAGTCGTGGCAGGTGCCCTGCTGGCGGTGCAGGTCGCGGCGGCGCACGTAGCCCATGGCCTTGTTCTGTGCGTCGGTCATGACCACGTAGCGGCGGTCGTGCTCGTCCATCAGCTCCAGGGCATCGGCCACCGGGGTTTCCGGGCTGACGGACGGTGCGTTGTCGGCGGCGTCTTCGGCTTTCACCAGCAACAGGCGCTTGAGGGTACTGTCCTGGCCCACGAAGTTGCTGACGAAATCATCCACCGGGTGCGCCAGCAGGGTGTCGGGGTGGTCGATCTGCAGCAGCTTGCCGGCGCGGAAGATGGCGATCTTGTCACCCAGCTTGATGGCTTCGTCGATGTCGTGGCTGACCATGATCACGGTCTTGTTCAACGCCCGCTGCATCTCGAAGAATTCGTTCTGGATCATCTCGCGGTTGATCGGGTCCACGGCGCCGAATGGTTCGTCCATCAGCAGCAGCGGCGCATCGGCCGCCAGGGCGCGGATCACGCCGATACGCTGTTGCTGGCCGCCCGATAGCTCGCGCGGGTAGCGGTGCAGGTACTGCTTGGGTTCGAGCTTGATCATGCTCATCAGCTCGCGGGCCCGTTCGTGGCATTTCTGCTTGTCCCAGCCCAGCAGGCGTGGCACCACGGTGATGTTTTCCTCGATGGTCATGTTGGGGAACAGGCCGATCTGCTGGATCACGTAGCCGATGTTGCGGCGCAGGGTCACCTCGTCCAGGCCCGTGGTGTCTTCGCCGTTGATCAGCACCTTGCCCGAGGTAGGCATGATCAGGCGGTTGATCATTTTCAGCGTGGTGCTCTTGCCGCAGCCCGATGGGCCCAGGAACACGCAGATCTCGCCTTCGTTGACGGTCAGGCTCACGGAGTCCACGGCCTTGACGTCTTTGCCGTTGCTGTTGAAAGTCTTGGTCAGGTTCTGAAGTTCGATCATTTGAGTAATCCTTTGGGAGTCAGGGCGCGTTGCAGCCATTGCAGGGCGAGGTCGGCGATGATTGCCAGGACGCTCACCAGCACGGCGCCGACGATGAGCATCGACATGTCGCTGCGGCTGATGGAGGTGAGGATGAGAACGCCCAGGCCACCGGCGCCGATGGTGGCGGCGATGGTCATGACGCCGATGTTCATGACCACGGCGGTGCGCACGCCCGCCAGGATCACCGGTACGGCAATGGGCAATTCGACCATGCGCAGGCGCTGGCCGAACGTCATGCCGATACCGCGGGCGGCTTCACGAATGCCAGGCTCCACGCCGGTCAGCGCCAGGTAGGTGTTGCGCATGATGGGCAGCAACGAGTAGAGGAACACCGCGGTAATGGCAGGCAACGGCCCCAGCCCCTGGCCGAACTTCGAATAGAAGGGCAGCAACAGGCCGAACAGGGCGATGGACGGAATAGTCAGCAGCACCGTGGCGCTGGCCTGCATGACGCCGGCGGCGGCCGGGAAGCGGGTCATGACGATGCCCAGGGGCACACCCACCAGAATGGCCAGGCTCACGGCCACGCCGACCAGGGCGATGTGCTGGCCGGTCAGGTGCATGACCTGCGACCAGTCCAGCAGGGAGAAGGTATCGAGGAAATTCATGGTTGCTCCTTCGCGGCCGCAGGAACGGGGTGGTCACGCAGGAACTGGTCGGCCACTACCGTGGGGCTCAGGTGGTCCACGTCGACCTTGGCATTGAGCTGGCGCATGGTTTCGTCGTCCAGCAGCTCGGCCAGCGGCTTGAGGTCGGCGGCCAGGTCAGGGTGCTTGTCGAGGAAGTCCTGGCGCACCACGGGGGCGGCCGTGTAGTCGGGAAAATAGTGCTTGTCGTCTTCCAGCAGCTTGAGATGGAAGGCGTTCAGGCGCCCGTCGGTGGTGTACACCAGCCCCGTGAACACCTGGCCGTTGCGCAGCGCGGTATAGACCAGGCCGGCATCCATCTGGCGGATGTCGGGGCGGGTGAATTTCAGGTCATAGGTTTTGGTCAGGCCCACCAGCCCGTCGGAGCGGTTGGCGAACTCGGTGTCCAGGGCCAGCACGTGGCCTTTGTTCGGTTCGTCCATCAGCACCTGGTTGAGCTGGGTGATGGTGTTGACCTGCGGGTAGGCCTTGGCGATCTTTTCCGGCAAGGCCAAGGCGTAGGTGTTGCTGAACCTGGACGGGGCGAGCCATACCAGGCCTTTCTTCGCGTCGAGCTCCTTGACCCGCTGGTAGGTGGCGGCGCTGTCGAGTTTCTCGTCGACGTGGTTGTAGGCCACCAGCGACACGCCGGTGTATTCCCACACCATGTCCAACTGGTTGGTTTCCTGGGCACTGCGCGCCAGGTTGCTGCCCAGACCACTGGTGACCTGGACGTTGTAGCCTTTGGTGTTGAGGTATTGCGCGGTGATGGCGGCCAGCACCGACTGTTCGGTGAACACCCGGGCGCCGAGGCGGATCACCGGTTTTTCCGCGGCGTTGGCGACGCCCGCGCACAGCAGGGCCAGGCCCAGCAGCATGCTTGATACTTTCATGTAGGTTCCTTCGCTCAGCGAGTCAGACCACGTTCCAGCCACAGGCGGCTGGCCATCGACACCAGGCCGTCGAGCAACAGCGCCAGCAGCGCGGTGCACGCGGCGCCCAGCAGCAGTTGCGGCTGATTGTTCAGGGCGATGCCGGGGAAGATCAGGCTGCCCAGGCTGTTGGCACCGATCAGGAATGACAGGGGGGCTGTACCGACGTTGATGGCCAGGGCCACGCGCACGCCACCGATGATGATGGGCACCGCGTTGGGCAACTCGACCTGGAACAGCACCTGGCGCGGAGTCATGCCGATGCCGACGGCCGCTTCCTTGAGGGAGCCCTGAACGTTTTTCAGGCCTTCGTAGGTGTTGCGCACGATGGGCAACAGTGACGCGAGGAACAGGGCGAAGATGGCCGGGCCGCTGCCGATGCCAAGTATGCCCAGGGCGATGGCCAGTACGGCCAGGGGAGGGACGGTGTTACCGATGTTGAAGATCTGCATGAAACGTTCGGCGCGGCCAACCATGTTCGGTCGGCTGAGGGCAATGCCCGCGGGAATCCCCACCACCAGTGCTGCGGCCATGGAGGCCACCACCAGTATCAGATGCGCTTGCAGGTAAAACAGTAAATCTTCACGGTATTGCTCGATGGTACTGATGCCGATCCAGTGGATCAGCAGGGCCAGGATGACGACGACTGCCGCGCACCCCATCAGCCCTTTGCCATAGCGAATAGCCACAGGCGGACTCCTTTTTTCAGTCGGCGCACACACCGTCAGTGGCAACCGGCCATTCCTGGCGGTCAACGGTGGGTTCGCGAGAAGCAGCACGTTCGGCGGGCTGTGAAGACAGGGCCGGTACGTGCCATAAGCGCAGCCTCGTCAGGCAGCTGTTGCGGTGTTTCAGCACCCTGACGAACGGTCATATCAGGGGAGTGGACGCCTCCACGTATTAAAAGGTTCCCATCTGCGGCAGCATTTGGCCACCCTTAATTGCCCCAGCGGGCTGGCCGGTCAGGAAACCGCAGCTATACTGCGGCGGTTTTTTTGACGAAATTTTAACCTGTCGTTGACAGGCAGGTGACAGGCGCGGGTCCATCCTGCGGTACACCCGTACCCTTCGGACCTCACCGCCTTCACGCATCGAGGTGCCATTCCCGTCAACCGTGGAACCCCTGATGCCAACAATTGCGCCACGCCCCGTTTCACGCCCGCTGAACCTCTGGATAGGCCTGGGCATTCCTGCCGTCATCGCCATCGCGCTGTGCCTGCTGGAATTGACCACTATCGACATGGACATCGAAAAGCTGTTTTACAGCCCGGTGGAGCACGCGTTCACCGGCAAGCACAGCTACCTGCTGGAAACCGTGCTGCATGACCAGGCCAAGCGCCTGGTGATCGCCATTGGGGTGTTGGGCGGCCTGGGTTACCTGGCCAGTTTCGTGGTCGAGCGTCTGTTGCCGATCCGTCGCGAGCTGGCCTGCCTGGTGGTGGCCATGACGCTATCCACCAGCTACACCAGCCCGGTGAAGACGTTGACGGGCGTGCAATGCCCCTGGAGCCTGACCGAATTCGGTGGCCAGCAAACCTACAGCAAGCTGTTCGAGCACCGGCCGGCCACCGCCGACCCAGGCCGTTGCTGGCCGGGCGGCCATGCCGCCACTGGTTTTACCCTGTTCTCGCTGTTCTTCGTGCTGCGTGACCGCCGCCCGCGCATGGCCCGCGCAGGCTTGATCTTCGCGTTTGGCCTGGGCACGGTGTTTTCGGTGGGGCGCATGATCCAGGGCGCGCATTTCCTCTCCCATAACGTCTGGGCGGCGATTTTCTGCTGGCTGATCTGCCTGGGTACCTACTATGTGATGTTGTACCGCCCGCAGGCCGTGACGCAGAAGGCGCCCCAGGCGGCTTTGGCCACATCCTGACAAGGCGGCGACGGGCGAGGTGGACGCATGGTTTCAGCTCGCCTCGGGTTCAGCTATAATCTGCGCCCTTTTTTGAATCACCTCGCAGGCGATTTCCCATGACCCAACAGGCCGCCGAAGTCGCGAAACGCCGCACTTTCGCCATCATTTCCCACCCGGACGCCGGTAAAACCACCATCACCGAGAAACTCTTGCTGATGGGCAAGGCCATTGCCGTGGCCGGTACCGTGAAGTCGCGTAAATCCGACCGTCACGCCACGTCCGACTGGATGGAGATGGAGAAGCAGCGCGGCATCTCCATCACCACCTCGGTGATGCAGTTCCCGTATCGCGACCACATGGTCAACCTGCTCGATACCCCCGGTCACGAAGACTTCTCGGAAGACACCTACCGCACCCTGACCGCGGTGGACTCGGCCTTGATGGTGCTCGACGGCGGCAAGGGCGTAGAGCCACGGACCATCGCCCTGATGGACGTCTGCCGCCTGCGCGACACGCCTATCGTCAGTTTCATCAACAAACTGGACCGTGACATCCGCGACCCTATCGAGCTGCTCGACGAGATCGAAGCGGTCCTGAAGATCAAGGCTGCGCCGATCACCTGGCCGATCGGTTGCTACCGTGATTTCAAGGGCGTGTACCACCTGGCTGGCGACTACATCATTGTCTACACCCCGGGCCACGGCCACGAGCGTACCGAGGTGAAGATCATCGAGAAGCTGGACTCCGACGAGGCCCGCGCGCACCTGGGTGACGAGTACGAGCGTTTCCTGGAACAACTGGAACTGGTGCAGGGCGCCTGCCACGAGTTCGACCAGGACGAGTTCATGAATGGCCAGTTGACCCCGGTGTTCTTCGGTACCGCACTGGGCAACTTCGGTGTGGACCACGTGCTCGACGCTGTTGTCGACTGGGCCCCGCGCCCGTTGGCGCGGGTTGCCCACGAGCGTACCGTGGAGCCGGTGGAAGAGAAGTTCAGTGGCTTCGTGTTCAAGATCCAGGCGAACATGGACCCCAAGCACCGCGACCGCATCGCCTTCATGCGCATCTGCTCGGGCAAGTACGAGAAGGGCATGAAAATGCGCCATGTACGCACTGGCAAGGACCTGCGCATCGGCGATGCGCTGACCTTCTTCTCCTCCGAGCGTGAGCAACTGGAAGAGGCTTTTGCCGGCGACATCATTGGCCTGCACAACCACGGCACCATCCAGATCGGCGACACCTTCACCGAAGGCGAAGTTCTGGGTTTCACCGGTATCCCGCATTTTGCGCCGGAGCTGTTCCGCCGTGTGCGCCTGCGCGACCCGCTCAAGTCCAAGCAGTTGCGCCAAGGCTTGCAGCAGTTGGCCGAGGAAGGCGCCACTCAGGTGTTCTTCCCCGAGCGCAGCAACGACATCATCCTCGGCGCCGTGGGCGTGCTGCAGTTCGACGTGGTCGCCAGCCGCCTGAAGGAAGAGTACAAGGTGGAGTGCTCCTACGAGCCGATCACTGTCTGGTCGGCGCGCTGGATCGAGTGCGCCGACAAGAAGAAACTCGAAGAATTCAAGAACAAGGCTGTGGAGAACATCGCGGTGGACGGCGGTGGTCACCTGACCTACCTGGCGCCTACCCGGGTCAACCTGGCGCTGATGGAAGAGCGCTGGCCGGACGTGAAATTCCGCGCTACGCGGGAGCACCACTAAGGATAAAAGAAGGGCAGCCCACGGGCTGCCCTTCTTTTATCCGGTATGTGCGTTCAAGCCCCGTAGCGGCCTGGCCTCAGACCTCCAGAGCGCGAACCCGCGGTGGCCGCTGGTCTGCCTTGGGTATCTCGGTAGGCTGCAAGGTGAAGTCAAAATCGATTTCGGCAAACTTGCCCGTCACGCCGTGCTGCTGCGCGCGGGCCTGGTCTTCACTGAAATGGATTTCAGCAATCAGCCCATCCCGCGTGGCGTGGGCGAAGTCCTCATACAGGTACGGGTCGCCAGCCAGGTTGATCTGGGTGGTCAGGTGCCGGTGGCCCGGCGCCGAGATGAAGAAGTGGATGTGCGCCGGGCGCTGGCCGTGGCGGCCCAACTCATCGAGCAGTTGCTGGGTCGGGCCGGTGGGTGGTACCCCGTAGCCCGAGGGCACGATGCTGCGGAAGCGATAGCGCCCCTCGCTATCCGTCTCGATGCGGCGACGCAGGTTGAACTCCGATTGGGACGGGTCGAAATAGGAGTAGGTACCGCCGGTGTTGGCATGCCACACGTCGACGATGGCGGCTGCCAGTGGCTTGCCGTCGGTGTCGGTGACCTGGCCCTGCATGAACAGCAGGGTGCCCGGGTCGGTGCCGTCGTCCAGTCGCGCCTGGTGCTGGACCAGAGGCGCGCCGGCCACGTACAGCGGGCCTTCGATGGTGCGCGGTGTACCGCCCAGTTGCCCGGCCGCCTCGTCCTGGGCGTCCAGTTGCAGGTCCATGTAATGCTCCAGGCCAAGGCCTGCCATCAGCAGTCCGGCTTCCTGGTGGGAACCCAGCACGTTGACGTAGTTGACTGCCTTCCAGAACTCTTCTGGCGTGACGTCCAGTTCTTCGATGATCTTCACCGCGTCGGTGACAATGCGGTGTATCAGGGTTTTGGACCTGGCGTTGCCAGCATCGTTGAACGCCCCGGTGGCTTGCTTGAAGAACTGCTGTACCGATTCGGTTTGCGAGATTTTGATATTCATGGGTGTAGCCTCATCTTGTAGTTATTAGGCAATGCGGTTGATTCAGGTCTTTTCAGCGATCGTTTTGGTGAATCGAGGAAGGATGACGGCACATCGCATCCAGTTCGATCTTCATGTAGGGGTAAAGCGGCAATTGCATCAGCAGGTCGTGCAGCTCCTGGACACTGTCCACGTCGAACACGCTGTAATTGGCGTATAGCCCGGCGATACGCCACAGGTGGCGCCATTTGCCTTCGCGTTGCAGGCGCTGGGCCAGTTCCTTCTCATCGGCCTTCAAGGCAGTGGCCTTGGCCGGGTCCATGTCGGGCGGCAGGTTCACGGTCATCTTCACGTGGAACAGCATGGCGGGCTTCTCCTTAGCTGTGGCTGTAAGCCGTGGTGGTCTTGTCACGACGGAAGAAGGCCACGCGGTCTTCATCCAGTTCCAGCCCAAGGCCGGGGGTGTTGGGAACATGCAGGTGAAAGTCGCGGTAAACCGGCGGGTTGGCGAGGATGTCCTCGGTCAGCAGCAACGGGCCGAACAGCTCGGTGTCCCAGGCCATTTTCGGCAAGGTGACAAAGGCCTGCGCCGAGGCCAGCGTACCGATGCCGCCTTCGAGCATGGTACCGCCATACAGGCCGATACCCGCCGCGTCGGCGATGGCGGCAGCCCGCAGCGCCGCGCGGGGGCCACCGGTCTTGGCGATTTTCAGGGCGAAAATGGTACCGGCGCCGATGCGGGCCAGGTTGAACGCGTCTTCTACTGATTCAATGGCTTCGTCGGCCATGATCGGAATCGGGCTGCTGGCGCTCAGCCGTGCCATGCCCAAGGCATTGTGGCGGGAGATCGGCTGCTCGACCAGGTCGATGCCGTTGTCACCGAGTATGCGGCAGGCCCGCAGGGCCACTGCTTCGTCCCAGGCCTGGTTGACGTCCACCCGCACGCTGGCGCGCTCGCCCACGGCTTTCTTGATGGCGATCACGTGGGCCAGGTCCTTGTTGACCTCGCCGGCACCGATCTTCAATTTGAAGATGCGGTGGCGGCGCACATCGAGCATTTTTTCCGCTTCGGCGATATCACGCGCGGTGTCGCCACTGGCCAGGGTCCAGGCTACTGGCAGGCTGTCGCGCAGGCGCCCGCCCAGCAATTCGCTCACGGCCAGTCCGCGGCGTTTGCCCTGTGCGTCCAGCAAGGCGCTTTCGATACCGGATTTGGCGAAGGTGTTGCCGCGCACGCTACGTTCGATGCGCTGCATGGCGGCGTTGACGTTGTCGGCGGGCTGGCCGATGAGCAAAGGTGCGAAATGGGCGTCGATGTTGACCTTGATGCTTTCAGGGCTTTCGTTGCCGTAGCTCAGGCCACCGATGGTGGTGGACTCGCCAATGCCTTCCACGCCGTCGCTGCAGCGCAGGCGCAGCAACACCAGCGTCTGGTTTTGCATGGTGTGCATGGCCAGTTTGTGCGGGCGAATGGTCGGCAGGTCGACGATGATCGTCTCCAGCGACTCGATGGTGGGATGACTCATTTCGATACCCGTCAGGTTGTGTTCTTGTATAGCCCGATAGTGATCCGCTGCAAGCGTTGAATCCAATATAGAATGAGTCTGGTTTTATACCCTCAGGGTATCGTCAAACACGGAGGTGATTATGGAACTCAGGCATCTGCGCTATTTTCAGGTACTGGCCCAGACGTTGAACTTCACGCGCGCCGCCGAGCGCCTGCACATTGCCCAGCCACCCCTGAGCCGGCAGATCCAGCAGTTGGAAGATGAGTTGGGGGTCGGTTTGCTGGAGCGTGCCCGCCCGCTGCGTCTGACCGAAGCAGGGCGGTATTTTTTCGAGCACAGCAGTGCCTTGCTGCATCAACTCGACAGCCTGTGTGAGAACACTCGGCGCATCGGGCAGGGCAAGAAAACCTGGATGGGTATCGGCTTCGCGCCCTCCACGCTCTATGGCGTTTTGCCCGAGATGATCCGCCGTCTGCGGGGCGACGACGCCGAGATCGAGCTGGAATTGGGCCTGTCAGAGATGACCACGGTGCAGCAGGTCGAGGCGCTCAAAGCCGGGCGTATCGACGTGGGTTTTGGCCGCATCCACATTGATGACCCAGCCATCACGCAAACGGTTCTGCGCGAAGACCGCCTGATCGCGGTGCTGCCCGCCGGGCACCCGTTGCTCGGCCATACGGCCTCCCTCGCGCAACTCGCCCGCGAACCGTTCGTGCTTTACCCCGGCAACCCACGGCCCAGCTACGCCGACCACGTGCTGGCCCTGTTTTCCGCCCACGGCCTGAGCATCAAGGTGGCGCAGTGGACCAACGAACTGCAGACCGCGATTGGCCTGGTGGGAGCGGGGATTGGCATCACGCTGGTGCCGGAGTCGGTGCAGATCCTGCACCGCGATGACATCGGCTATAGCCCGTTGCAGGAGGCCAATGCGACTTCACCGATCATCCTCAGCCGGCGGGTGGGGGACGTGTCGCCAGCGGTAGGGTATTGCCTTGAGGTGATCCATGAACTGCGTGCACCGGTCGTGGAGTAAGCGGGTTTTTACAGAGGATCAATCCTGTGCCGCCTGCTCACCGGCCATTACCCTGTTCCACACCTGCAGCCGCACCTTGTCGATCGCCGCAGGCATCGCCTCCAGCGGGAACAGGCGGCTCATGGTGTCTTCATCCGGGTACACCAGGCTGTTGCCCCGCAACGACGGCAGGATCAACGCATCGGCCTTTTCGTTGGCGTTGGCGTAGTGCACGTAGTTGCTGATACCCGCCATTACCTTGGGCTCCAGCAGGTAGTTCATGAAGGCATACCCGGCTTTCGCGTCGGGAGCATCGGCGGGCATGGCGACCATGTCGAACCACAGCGGCGCGCCTTCCCTGGGGACCGAGTAAGCGATGTTCACACCGTTGTTGGCCTGGCGGGCGTTGGTCTGCGCTTGCAGCACGTCGCCGTTGTAACCCACCACCACGCAGACCTTGCCCTGGGTGAGATCATCGATGTACCGCGCAGTATCGAAGTAAGCCACATAGGGCCGAATCTTCATCAGCAGCGTCTGAGCTTTCAGGTAGTCGTCGGGGTTGGTGCTATGAGGGGGCAGGCCCAGGTAATTCAAGGTGATGGGCAGTAGCTCCGGCCCGCTATTGACGAAGGCTACCCCGCAGGCTTTCAGCTTGCTGATGTTTTCCGGCTTGAAGATCAGGTCCCAGGAGTCCACTGGCGCGTTGGGCCCCAGCGCCGCCTTGACCTTGTCGATGTTGTAGCCGATGCCCGTGCTGCCCCACAGGTAAGGAAAACCGTGGCGGTTGCCCGGGTCGTTGACCTCCAGCACCTTGAGCAGCACCGGGTTCAGGTTGCCCCAGTTGGGCAGTTGGCTGCGGTCCAGGTCCATCAGCAGCTTGCCCTGCACCTGATGCGCCATGAAGTGCGTGGACGGAAACACCACGTCATAGCCGGAGTTGCGTGCCACCAGCTTGTCGTTGAGCACCTCGTTGCTGTCGTACAGCGCGTAGCTCGGCACGATGCCGGTCTGGGCCTGGAAGTTCTTCAACGTGTCCGGTGCGATGTATTCCGACCAGTTGTAGATGCGCACCGTGTCCGCGGCTTGGGCGGCGCTGGCGACGAGGGCAAGCAGCAGGGTGGCGGTGATCTTCAGCGGCATTGGGACAAGCCTTGAGAAAGAGGCTGCTGAAGCATACGCCAGCCCGGGAATTGTCGACAGTGCGAATGGAGGCGGCTCGCGGCTCACCGCATCAACCCCTCCATCACATCCGCCAACCGGCTGGCCAGCTGCCGCCGCCACGGTGCGGCCGCGGGGTTCGCGAGTGTCTGGTCTTCATGGACGAAGCTCTTGATGATGGCGTTGTACCCCAGCCAGCGGCACGGTTCCGGCTCCCAGGCTTTCAGGTTGGCCAGGCCGCCCGTGCACATTACCCAGGGTTGACGCACCAGTTCGTTGTGCTGCTGCAGTATCAGCGCCGCCAGGGTGCGGCCGCCCAGGTTGCTGGCCCCCACGCCTTCGCCGCCGTAGCCACCGGCCAGCGCCAGGCCACTGGCGTGGTCGCAGAGCATGTGCGGGCGAAAGCGCCTGGCCATGCCCAGGTTGCCGCCCCAGGCGTGGGTGATGCGCACGTCCTTGAGCTGCGGGAACAGTTCACCGAACAGGTAGCGGCGCAGCCCGATTTCCTGGTCGCTGAGGGTGAAGTCGTGGCGCAGTTGGCCGCCAAAACGGTAGCCACCCCGGGCACCGAACACCAGGCGGCCGTCGGCGGAGCGTTGGCCATAGGTGACTTGGCGGCTGGCTTCGCCGAAGGCCTGGCCGTGTTCCAGGCCGATGCCTTGCCATTGCGCGTCGCTCAATGGCTCGGTGGCCACCAGCAGGCTCTGTACCGGCAAGTGATACCGGCCCAGGGGCGGCAGGTTGGCGCTGTAGCCTTCCACGGCTGGTACCACCCAGTGGCTGCGCACAGTGGCCTTCGCCGTGCGAACCTGGCGGGGCTGCCAATCGGTGACAGGGCTGTTCTCGTATAGCCGCACGCCCATGCGCTGCACCGCGCGCGCAAGGCCACGGGCCAAGCGCGCAGGTTGAATGGTCGCCATGTGCGGCGTGAAGATCGCGCCATAGCAGCGGTCAACGCGCACCTGGTCGGCGACCTGCGCCGGGGTCAGCCAGCGGTAGTCCTGGTCACTCAGCCCCAGTTTGTGCAGATGTTCGAGGTATTGGCGCTGGCTGGTTTCCTGCTCAGGGTAACGGGCCGCGCAATACAGCGCGCCACCCTTGCGGTAATGACAGTCAATGCCTTCGATGGCTGCCACCTGGCCGACCTCATCGGGGATACCGTGCAGCAATTCGAACGAGGCCCGTCGCTGTTCGGCAGGCAGTTTGGCCAATAGGCGATCGTCGTTGAGCAGGTTGCCCATCAGCCAGCCGCCGTTGCGGCCGGAGGCGCCGAAGCCGGCGGTCTGCGCTTCGAGGATGGCTATGTTCAGGCCAGGGGCCTGTTGTTTGAGGTAATAGGCCGTCCACAGGCCGGTGTAGCCTGCGCCGATGATCACCACGTCGACGTCCAGGTCATGCTCCAGCGCGGGGCGTGGCTTGAGAGGTTCTTCCAGCTGGTCCATCCAGAGGCTGATGCCGCGCCACGCTGTCATGGGTTTGCTCCATGGGTCGGGGGATGGAGCAAGCCTAGCGGGAAAATCACCCGGTGCCGAGCGCGCGCGCCTGCAGGCTATCAAGGAGCCGATTCAGATCCCCACTGCGGTACAT
Source organism: Pseudomonas sp. RIT-To-2 (assembly GCF_029623465.1). Lineage (NCBI taxonomy): Bacteria > Pseudomonadati > Pseudomonadota > Gammaproteobacteria > Pseudomonadales > Pseudomonadaceae > Pseudomonas > Pseudomonas sp. RIT-To-2. The sequence continues at coordinate 61,160 of NZ_JAPYKM010000030.1, forward strand.
TTTCGTCAGGTGCCCCTCGTTGAACCTGTCGTTGCGTATGTGGGCGATCAACAGTAGATGCAGTTGTTCCAACGACAGTGAGGCGAGGTCGTGCGGGTGTGAGGGGGGGCCGGCCGGGTACTCGGTCATCCAGTCGAAGGGCACGACGAATCCGCTCTTGTGTGCGGTCCAAATGAAAAAATCGATGCCTTTGGGTTCCAGCAGCAGCTGTATATTTCCTGTGGGGCGGCTTTGCAGCAGCGCTTTGATGGACTCCAGCGACGGAGGCGGTAGGCTAACCATGATGCGACTCCTACAGGTGTGAGCTTTTTCTGGAGAAACTGTTGCTCAGTGACTCGTCGGAGTCGATGTCGCGGTAAAGGCCAGGAGGCTGCCGTTCGATGATCGAGAACACCAGGTGGCGCAGGTCGTGATCGAAGAGTACTTCCTCTTCGGCCGGAAAAAACGAGATGGCGCTGATGTCCTTGCCCAGGGTGCCGCGGATACGGAGGTCATTGCTCGACGGCGGTCGAGTGCGCTTTGTGGTGCTGGTGTAGGCGAGTTCGCGGGCGATCAGGCCTTCCTGGTAGATATCCCAGATGCCAGGGAAATCGCCCACGCTCCGATTGACCCGCTGTTCACTGAGGTAGTTGCGCAACTGGTCGAGCCCTGTGCTGATCGCCTCGATGGATGGCTGGAAATAAGCGTAATCCGGGTCAGCCACCTCGTCCGCTCGCAGCACTCGGTTGATATAGAAGTAGCTGCTCTGGGAGTACTGATAAATGGCTTCGTATTGTCGTTCCGTCAGGCCAAAGTCTATGGGGGCCACGTTGTTGGTATTGCGAGCAAACGCCGGCCTATCCTCTTCGGGGCCACTGGGCGGTGCCTCATAGCCGGTTTTTGCCCGCCCGAACACACTGGCCGCCTCGGTGAGGTGGCGGTCGGGGACGACGATTCTGATCTCCGGGCAATTGAGGCGCGCGGACAACGCGGCTGCCGCGAAGAAACACATCCGCAGCATGACCAGGAAGTCCTCACCCGCGCGCGTGGGCACGGCCAGGGTGGCGGTAAAAGGGTGGGCTGCGCCATTGAACGCGCCCATGGCCTGAAAGGGGGCCCACACCCATTTCGGCGCAGTTGTGCCATCTTCATGATCGAAAACCACCGCTCGCTCAAAGCCCAGGTCGGCTGCGTTGTGGATGGGGCGGGAAATCCAGCAGGGTAGTTCAGGACCGAAATCTCGCTCGCGATCAAGCGTCGTGAGTTCCAGCAGCGCCTTGTACTCATCTGAGTCGTTGCGCACGATCAGATAGTTGACAGGTGAGTCGGGGGCGTAGGGTTGGGCGGCGTTGTAGAGCGACACGAACCTTGCGCCTGGCGGCAAGTGATCCACTTTGAGCTGGTCGATCCGGTTCATGTCATGGCCTTCTGTGTGATGAAGGCGCTCAGTATCGGCCGCTGATTTGAAGCGCCGCTACTGTCAAATCTTACAGTAGCGGCGGTAGGACCTGGCGACCCAGCTCCTACCGAGAGGGCAACGCTACCGGGTCAGTTCAGGAACTGCTCGGCATAGTGGCACGCCACCTGGCGGGTATCTACCTGGCGCAGCTCGGGCACCTCGCTGGCGCAACGCTCGGTGGCATGCGGGCAGCGTTTATGGAAGGCGCAGCCCGACGGAGGGTTGAGCGGGTTGGGCAGTTCGCCGACGATCTTGATCTTCGGCTTGGCCGGGTCCGGCCGGATGGTCGGGGTGGCCGACAACAGCGCCTGGGTGTACGGGTGCAGGGGCCGCTTGTAGATGTCTTCCTTGGGGCCCATCTCTGCCGGGCGGCCGAGGTACATCACCAGCACGTCATCAGCCACGTGGCGTACTACGGCCAGGTTGTGGGAGATGAACACGTAGGCGGTGTTGAACTCCTTCTGCAGGTCCATGAACAGGTTCAGCACCTGGGCCTGGATGGAGACGTCCAGTGCCGAGGTCGGTTCGTCGGCCACCAGCACCTTGGGCTGCAGCATCATGGCGCGGGCCAGGGCGATGCGCTGGCGCTGGCCGCCGGAGAACATGTGCGGGTAGCGCTGATAATGCTCGGGGCGCAAGCCCACCTGTTGCATCATCGCCTGGACCTTCTCGCGGCGCTCGGCCTTGCTCAGGTGGGTGTTGATCAGCAGCGGTTCACCCAGTTGGTCGCCGATCTTCTGCCGTGGGTTGAGCGAGGCATAGGGGCTCTGGAAGACCATCTGCACGTCCTTGCGCAGTTGCTTGCGCTCGGCCTTGGTAGCGCCGTGCACTTCCTGGCCGGCTATTTTCAGCGAGCCGGCAGTGGGCTCTTCGATCAGCGTCAGGGCCCGGGCCAGGGTAGATTTGCCACAGCCGGATTCGCCGACCACGGCGAGGGTCTTGCCGGCTTCGAGTTCGAACGATACGCCGTTGAGGGCGCGCACCAGGGCGTGGCCCTTGAACAGGCCACGGGAGACTTCATAGTGACGGGTGAGGTCGCGGGCAGTGAGTACGACGGCCATCAAGCCACCTCCTGGTTCAACGGGTAGAAGCAACGGGCAAGGCTGTGGGCCTTGGGATCCAGGCCTGGGCGCTGGGCGCGGCAGCTGTCCTGCACGTAGGGGCAGCGCGGCGACAGCAGGCAGCCCTGAGGCCGGTCGTAGCGGCCAGGGACGATGCCCGGCAGCGTGGCCAGGCGCTCGGCGCCTTCGCTGTGCTCGGGGATCGCCTTGAGCAGCGCTTCGGTGTAGGGGTGGGCGGGAATGTCGAACAGCTGAGGCACCTGGCCGACTTCCACTGCTTGGCCCGCGTACATCACGCACACGCGCTGGGCGGTCTCGGCGACCACGGCCAGGTCGTGGGTGATCAGAATCAGCGCCATGTTCTGCTCGCGTTGCAGGTTGAGCAGCAGTTCCATGATCTGCGCCTGAATGGTCACGTCCAGGGCGGTAGTGGGTTCGTCGGCGATCAGCAGCTTGGGTTCGCCGGCGATGGCCATGGCGATTGCCACGCGCTGGCTCATGCCCCCCGACAACTGGTGCGGGTAGGCGTCCAGGCGGCTTTCGGCGCCGGGAATTTCCACTTTCTTCAGCAGTTCCAGGGCACGCTGGCGCGCGGCCTTGCCGGACAGGCCCAGGTGCTGGCGCAGCACTTCTTCGATCTGGAAGCCCACGGTGTAGCTGGGGTTGAGCGCGGTCATGGGGTCCTGGAAGATCATCGCCAGGTCCTTGCCCACCACCTGGCGACGCTGCCGGGCGCTGAGCTTGAGCATGTCGCGGCCGTCGAACGCCAGGGCGTCGGCGGTGATGATGCCAGGGTGATCGATCAGGCCCATCAGCGCCATCATGGTCACGGACTTGCCGGAACCGGATTCGCCGACGATGGCCAGCACTTCACCCTTGTCCACGGACAGGTCCAGGCCGTCGACCACGGGCACGGCCTTGGCGTCGCCAAAGCGCACGTTCAGATTCTTGATTTGCAACAGTGACATGGTCGTTCCCTCAGGCGGCATTCTTGAGTTTCGGGTCCAGCGCATCGCGCAGTCCGTCGCCCATCAGGTTGATTGCCAGCACGCTGAGCAAAATGGTCAGGCCAGGCAGGCTCACCACCCACCAGGCACGTTCGATGTAGTCGCGGGCCGAGGCCAGCATGGTGCCCCACTCAGGGGTGGGCGGCTGCACGCCCAGGCCCAGGAAACCCAGGGCGGCGGCGTCGAGGATGGCCGAGCTGAAGCTCAGGGTGGCCTGCACGATCAGCGGCGCCATGCAGTTGGGCAGCACGGTGACGAACATCAGGCGCGGCAGGCTGGCACCGGCCAGACGCGCGGCGGTGACGTAGTCGCGGTTCAGTTCGCCCATGACCGCGGCGCGGGTCAGGCGCACGTAGGACGGCAGCGACACCACGGCGATGGCGATCACGGTGTTGATCAGGCCTGGGCCGAGGATGGCGACGATGGCCACGGCCAGCAGCAGCGAGGGCAGGGCCAGCATCACGTCCATCAGGCGCATGATGCCGGGCCCCATGACACGCGGGAAGAACCCGGCCACCAGGCCCAGGAAGATACCCGGAATCAGCGACATCACCACCGATGACAGGCCGATCAGCAGCGACAAGCGCGAACCGTGGATCAACCGTGACAGCAGGTCGCGGCCCAGTTCGTCGGTACCCAGCAGGTACTGCCATTGGCCGCCCTGCAGCCACACGGGCGGCGTCAGCAGCGCGTCACGAAATTGCTCGCTGGGGTCATGGGGCGCCACCCACGGCGCGAACAGCGCACAGAAGATGATCAACAGCATGAACGCCAGGCCGGCGACGGCGCCCTTGTTCTTGGCGAACGCTTGCCAGAACTCCTTGTACGGCGAGGGGTACAGCAGGCTTTGGTCGACAACGACCGCGGGGGTTGGGTTAGTCATGTTCGAGCCCTCAGCGCTGATGACGGATGCGTGGGTTGGCCAGGCCGTAGAGGATGTCCACCACGAAGTTGACCAGGATCACCAGGCAGGCGATCAACAGGATGCCGTTCTGCACGACAGGGTAGTCCCGGGCACCAATGGCCTCGATCAGCCATTTGCCGACGCCGGGCCAGGAAAAAATGGTTTCGGTCAGCACGGCACCTGCCAGCAGGGTGCCCACTTGCAGGCCAAACACGGTCAGTACCGGAATCAGCGCGTTGCGCAGGCCGTGCACGAACACCACGCGGGCCGGTGACAGGCCTTTGGCGCGGGCGGTGCGCACGTAGTCTTCACGCAGCACTTCGAGCATCGAGGAGCGGGTCATGCGCGCGATCACCGCCAGCGGGATGGTGCCCAGCACGATGGCCGGCAGGATCAGGTGGCGCAGGGCGTCGAGGAATGAGCCCTGTTCGTCGCTGAGCAGGGTGTCGATGAGCATGAAGCCGGTCTTGGGCTCGATGTCATACAGCAGGTCGATGCGCCCGGACACCGGTGTCCAGCCCAGGCTGACGGAGAAGAACATGATCAGGATCAGGCCCCACCAGAAGATCGGCATGGAATAGCCCGCCAGGGAGATGCCCATCACCCCGTGGTCGAACAGTGACCCGCGCTTGAGCGCCGCGATCACCCCCGCCAGCAGCCCCAGGGTACCGGCGAAGATCAGCGCGGCGATGGACAGTTCCAGGGTAGCCGGAAACAGCGACAGGAACTCGTGCCACACGCTTTCCCGGGTACGCAGCGATTCGCCCAGGTTGCCGTGGGCCAGGTTGCCGATGTAGTCCAGGTACTGGGCATACAGTGGTTTGTTCAGGCCCAGGCGCTCCATGGCCTGGGCGTGCATTTCAGGGTCGACACGCCGCTCGCCCATCATCACTTCCACCGGGTCGCCGGGAATCAGGCGTATCAACGCGAATGTCAGCAAGGTGATGCCGAAGAAGGTCGGGATCAGCAATCCCACACGGCGGGCTATAAAACTAAACATCTTGATTGGTACCTCATCAGCCGGTTCGGCATTGCCTGCCCACGACCCGATAACGGGTGTGGGCAGGTGTTCTTCTTTTTTACTTCACCAGGGTGGTGGCGAAGTTGTTATTGGTCAGGGGATTGATGTGGTAGCCCTCGACGTTTTTGCGCAAAGCAGTGAATAAGCGTGGGTAAGCCAGGCTCAGCCAAGGAATGTCCTGGGCGAAGATGGCCTGGGCTTGCTGGTACGCGTGGGCGCGTTCGGTCGGGTCGCTGCTGGCGCGTGCCTGGGCTAGCAGACTGTCGAACTCCTTGTTGCACCACCGTGCCGCGTTTTCCCCGCTGGTGGCTGCGTCGCAGCTCAGGTTGGGGCTGAGGAAATTGTCGGGGTCGCCGTTGTCGCCGGCCCAGCCGTAGAAGGCCATATCGTGTTCGCCCTGTTTCAGGCGCTTGACCATTTCCCCCCACTCGAACACGCGAATATCGAGGTTGAGACCGATCTTGGCAAGGTCTGCTTGCAACAACTGGGCCGCGAGCGTCGGGTTGGGGTTGGTGGGGCCGCCACCGTTACGCACGAATACGGTGAAACGAGTGCCGGTCGGCACCCCGGCTTCCTTGAGCAGGGCCCGCGCCTTGTCCAGGTCATGGGGCGGGTCAACGATGGTCTTGTCGAAGCCCAGCAAGGTCGGAGGGTAGGGGCCGGTGCCTTCGGTGGCGCCACCTTCGCCGAACAGGGTCTTGACCAGGGTGGGCTTGTCCAGGGCCATGGCGATGGCCTGGCGTACGCGCACATCCCCCAAGTATTTGTGCGAGGTATTGATGGCCACGTAGCTGGTCATCAGCGCTTCCATCTCGTCGATGCGCAGGTTCGGGTCGGCCTTGATGCTGGGAATGTCGTCCGGCTTGGGGTACACGGCGACCTGGCATTCATTGGCGCGCAATTTCTGCAGGCGTACGTTGCTGTCGGTGGTGATGGCGAACACCAGCGCTTCGCTGGGTGGCACACCCTTGTAGTAGTCGGGGTTGGCCTTGTAGCGCACCATCGCGTCCTTGTTGTAGCGCACCAGAATGAACGGCCCGGTACCGATGGGTTTGCTGTTGATATCGCCGGTCTTGCCGGCCTTGAGCAATTGGTCGCCGTATTCGGCGGAGTAGATCGACGCAAAGCCCATGGCCATGTCCCTCAGGAAGGGCGACTCGGGACGCTTGAGGTTGAAACGGACAGTGTAGTCGTCGACCTTGTCGATGCTGTCGATCAGGTCTTTCATGCCCATGGCTTCGAAGTACGGGAAGCCCATGGGGGCCTTGTCGTGCCAGGGGTGCCTGGGGTCGAGCTGGCGTTCGAAGCTCCACAGCACGTCATCGGCGTTGAAGTCGCGGCTGGGCTTGAAGTAGTCGGTGGTGTGGAACTTCACGCCCTTGCGCAGGTGAAAGGTGTAGGTCTTGCCATCGGCGCTGATGTCCCAGCTTTCAGCCAGGTCCGGCTCGATGTCGGTGGTGCCGGGCTTGAAGCTGGCCAGGCGGTTGAACAGGGTTTCCGACGACGCGTCGGCGGTGGTAGCCGCCGTGTACTGGACGATGTCGAAACCTTCTGGGCTGGCTTCGGTACAGACCACCAGGGGCTTGGCCGAAATGCCGACGGCAACGCTGAACAAGGCTGCCGCGATGGCGGCACGAAGGGGTAGCGCTTTCATATATGCCCTCTGGGAGCTGCAGGTTTTGAACTTCAAGCTGCAAGCACCGCGAACGGCTTTTGCTTGCAGCTTGCAGCGGTTTACTTAAAGAATGTTGAACGGAATCGTGGTGACGATCCGCAGTTCGTCCAGGCTGCCATCAGCCTGGTTGGCACTGGCGCGGTGGGCGGTGTAGGTCGCCCGCACGCTGGTGTCTTTCAAGGCGCCGCTCTGAATCACGTAGCTGGTGCCTACGCCGTATTCATAGTGGCTCTCGCCGTCCATCTTGCGCACGTCGTACGCGGTGCCGGTGTAATGGGTGCCGTCGATGCCCCAGCCGCGGGCGGTGTAGGCATTGAACTTCAAGCCGGGCACGCCGTACTGGGCCATGTTCAGGCCGTAGGCCACCTGGAAGGACTTCTCGTTCGGGCCGTTGAAGTCCGACAGCAGGGAGTTGGCCAGGAAGATGCCGTTGGTTTCATGCAGATAGTCGAAGTACTCGTTGCCGTTTACCTGCTGGTACGCCAGGGTCAGGCTGTGGGCCTGGTGCGTGGCGGTCAGCGAGAGGCTGCCGGTGTCGTTGTCGATCCTGCCCATCTTGCGGGCACCGGTATCACGGGTTTTGTAGTAGTTCAGGCCGGTGGTCAGGCTCACCACCGCGCTATCGCCCAGCACGTGTTCGGCACCAAAGTAGTACTGGTTCCAGAAATCATCGGCCTGGGTGGCGAACAGGGTAGTGGTGAGGCTTTCGAACGGCTGGTAGTTGGCGCCGGCGGTGGTGACGCGGTCGGTTTCCACCCCGGTGGCGCCGTATTCCGTGCGGAACTTGCTCAGGCTCTGCTCGGTACGTGGCGACACGCGGTCGAATGTGCCGGCCTGAAATGACAGGTTGTTGAATTCCTTGCTGTCGATGGCCACACCTTCAAAGCTTGAAGGCAGGGCCCGGTTGCCAATGGTCGCTACCATGGGCGTGTTCATCGCCTGGCGGCCCAGGGTGAGGGTAGTGTTGGATACGCGCGCCTTGATGTTGCCCAGTCCCAGCTTGCTCCACTGGCCGACCGTGTCGCCGTCGCTGTCGGCCAGCGTGCGGTTATTGGGGCCACCCGTGCGGGCGCTGCCACGCTCCAGGGCCACCACGTTGTACAGCGCCGCCTCGACGCCGAAGCCGACGGTACCTTGGGTGAACCCTGAGGTGTAGTTCAGGGTGGTGCCCTGCAACCAGTTGGTACGGTTGTTCATGGGTTCCCGTTTGCCGTCCTTGCTATGAGTGAACTGTGGCCCTCGCTTGGACTGCTCGCGTGCATACCAGTTGCGTGTCCAGCCGGACAGGCTCTGGTCCTCCACAAAACCATTGGCCTCGGCCTGGGCGCTGGTGGTCTTCAGCGCCGTGGGCGTGAAGGCCTGGCTGGTTTCTTCGGCGAAGGCCATGGCAGACAGGCTGCCGATGGACAGGGCCAGCATGGTCTTTCTTGTTATGTTCATGGTGAAGCTCCTTGGTTTTCTTTTTTTTATGCCGGGCACTTTCAGGTGCCGGGTCAACGTTGGGTCCAACTTCATCTGCAAACGTTTGCCATCATTCAAGGTGGCAAGGCTTGCCGTGCGCTGATGGACCCACCCCGGGCAGGGCCATCGGCGCATGTACGGTCAATCGGTCAGGGACACTCCGTCGAAGGTGTTGCGGCCGAAAGGGCTTACCTTGAAATCCTGCACCTTGGCGCTGATGGGCTGGTTGACGGTGGAATGGGCGATCGGGGTGATCGGCACCTGTTCTTTCAGGCGTTGCTGGGCCTGGCGATACAGTTCGCTGCGCTGTTCATGGTCGTTGACGGTCTTGGCTTTTTTCACCAAGGCGTCGAAAGCAGGGTCGCACCACATGGCGGCGTTGTTGCTGCCGATGGCGTCGCAGCTGTACAGGGTGCCCAGCCAGTTGTCGGGGTCGCCGTTGTCGCCGGTCCAGCCCATCAGAATCACATCATGCTCGCCGGCTTTGGCGCGCTTGAGGTACTCACCCCACTCATAACTGACGATGCGGGCCTTGAGGCCTACCTTCGCCCAGTCGGCCTGGAGCATCTGCGCCATCAGCTTGGCATTGGGGTTGTAGGGGCGCTGCACGGGCATCGCCCACAGGGTGAACTCGTGGCCTTCCTTGATACCGGCTTCCTTGAGCAACTGGCGGGCTTTCTCCGGGTTGAACGGGGCGTCCTTGATGCTGGTGTCGTAAGACCATTGGGTGGGTGGCATGGCATTGACCGCCAGTTGCCCGGCCTGCTGGTACACCGATTCCAGGATGGCTTGCTTGTTCACGGCCATGTCCATGGCCTGGCGCACCTTGAGGTTGTCGAATGGCGGGTGCTGCACGTTGTAGCCGATGTAGCCCAGGTTGTAGCCCGGTGCCTGCAGCACCTTGAGCTTGCTGTCAGCCTGCAGCACCGCCAGGTCGGCGGGGCGGGGGTTGAGGGTGACCTGGCATTCGTTCTTGCGCAGCTTCTGGATGCGTACCGACGGGTCGATGTTGATCGAATAGATCAACTGCCCGACCTTGACCTGGCTGGGGTTCCAGTAGTGGTCGTGGGCCTTGTAGCGGATCTGCGAGTCCTTCTGGTAGCGCGCCAGGGTAAAGGGCCCGGTCCCGATGGGCCTGTGGTTGATATCGCTGGCCTTGCCGGCCTTGAGCAACTGGTCGGCGTATTCGGCCGAGAGAATGGCGGCAAAGCTCATGGCGATGTTCTGCACGAACGCAGCGTCGATGCTGCGCAGGGTGAACACCACGGTGTGTGGACCGGTTTTCTCCACCTTGGCGATGTTCTTGTCCAGGCTCATGGAGCCGAAGTAGGGAAATTCGGTGGGGTAGGCCTGGGTGAACGGGTGGTTGCGGTCGAGCATGCGGTTGAAACTGAACAGCACATCGTCGGCATTGAAGTCGCGGCTGGGAGTGAAGGCCTTGTTGCTGTGGAATTTCACCCCTTCGCGCAGGTGAAAGGTATACGTCAGCCCGTCCTCGGACACATCCCAGTGCGTGGCCAGCCCCGGCACCACGGCGGTGCCACCGCGTTCGAACTCGGTCAGGCGGTTGTACAACGGCTCGGCCGCGTCGTTATCGGTACCGCCGGTGAACTGGGCGATATCGAAGCCGGCGGGGCTGCCTTCAGAGCAGAACACCAGGCTCTTGCCATTGGCGTGGGCGAGCGGAATCTCGGCCAGCAGGCCGACGCTCAATAGGGATGCAACCAGGTGGTGATGACGCATGACGGTCTATTCCTTGTTGTCTGGTTCGAAGTGCCCGGGTGTCGATTGGGCAGAGGTTCGAAACTAGGGGCGTCAGCCGTGACCGTAAATGCGCGAAATCGCCGAGGCTTGTAGGACGTTTCTGAAATGCACGAGGGCCCTGCTTGAAAATGCAGTAATCGAAGTCTGGGGGTGAAATGCGCTGTCCCGAGGGCGATCCCTGTGGGAGCAGCACCTGCCTGCGAAGCCGCCACCGCCAGGTAGGGCGGACGTCTTCGCAGGCGAGCTCTGCTCCTGCGGTGGGCGCGGTACCTGGACCGTTACTTCTTGCTCTCGTCGATACCCACGCCGTAGAACGAGTTCAGGCCGAAGGGGCTGATCTTGAAGTCCACGACGTTGCTGCGCATCGGCTGGTAGACCGTGGAGTTGGCGATCGGCGTGATCGGCACCTGGTCTTTCATGCGGTGCTGGGCCTGCTTGTACAGGTCGATGCGCTTGGCCTGGTCGGAGGTGGCCTTGGCCGCCCTGATCAGCTTGTCGAAGTCGGCGTCGCACCATTTGCCGAAGTTGTTGCCGTTGATGGCATCGCAGCCCAGCAGGGTGCCCAGCCAGTTGTCCGGGTCCCCGTTGTCGCCGCTCCAGCCAATCAGCATGGCGTCGGTCTCGCCGTTGTGGGCGCGCTTGATGTACTCACCCCACTCGTAGCTGACGATGTTGGCCTTGATGCCGATCTTGCCCCAGTCCGACTGCAGCATCTCGGCCATCAACTTGGCATTGGGGTTGTAGGGGCGCTGCACGGGCATGGCCCACAGGTTGATGGTGGTGCCTTCGGGCACGCCGGCTTCCTTGAGCAGCGCCTTGGCCTTCTCGGGGTCGTAGGCCGGGTCCTTGATGGTGGTGTCGTAGGACCATTGCGTAGGCGGCATGGCGTTGACCGCCAGCTGGCCGGCGCCCAGGTACACCGACTTGATGATCTGCTGCTTGTTGACCGCCATGTCCAGCGCCTGGCGGAACTTGAGGTTGTCGAACGGCTTGTGGGTAACGTTGTAGGCGATGTACCCCAGGTTGAAGCCGGCCTGCTCAGGCATCTTCAGGTTCGGGTCGGCCTTGAGCGGTTCGATATCGGCCGGGCGCGGGAAGGCGGTGATCTGGCACTCGTTCTTCTTGAGCTTCTGCATGCGCACCGAGGCGTCGGTGGTGATGGCGAAGATCAGGTTGTCGACCTTCACATCAGACGGGTTCCAGTAGTCCTTGTTGCCCTTGAAGCGGATCTGCGCGTCCTTCTGGTACTTGCTGAACACGAACGGGCCGGTACCGATGGGTTTCTGGTTGAGGTCCTGGGGCTTGCCTTCCTTGAGCAACTGCGCGGCGTATTCGGCCGACTGGATAGAGGCGAAGCTCATCGCCATGTCCTGGATGAACGCGGCGTCGACGGTCTTGAGGCTGAACTTGACGGTGTGGTCGTCGACTTTCTCGACCTTGGTGATGTTGTCGTTCATGCCCATGTCGGTGAAGTACGGAAACTCCGTAGGGTACGCCTTGCGGAACGGCATGTCCTTGTCGAGCATGCGGTTGAAGGTGAACAGCACGTCGTCGGCATTGAAGTCGCGCGTCGGCTTGAAGTAATCGGTGGTGTGGAACTTGACCCCTTCGCGCAGGTGGAAGGTGTAGGTCAGGCCGTCCTGGGACACGTCCCAGCTGGTGGCAAGGCCAGGGACGACGGCGGTGCCGCCCCGCTCGAACTGGCTCAGGCGGTTGAAGATGGTTTCGGCCGAAGCATCGAAGTCAGTGCCGGTGGTGTACTGGCCCGGGTCGAAACCGGCCGGGCTGCCCTCGGAGCAGAACACCAGGCTGGTGGGTGCTGCCAGGGCAAAAGGAGCACTGGCGAGCATGCCGGCGCCGATCAGAAACGGAATGACCGCGTGTTTGAGCATGTTGGCCTCAGTTGTTGTGTTTTTGGTTGAGGGGACCTTGTGGGTCGACCCGCCGATACTTATGCAGGCCGCATACCCAAAGCAATACTTTAGGCGGAGGGAAGGAGAGTTACGTGGAACGGTCGTACTAGAATGTCGCATTCATATAAGAATTGACCGAGTTGAACGTTTGCGTACGTTTTTTTTGGGGCGTGGAGCGCCCAAAATCTGATCATTCGGTCAAGAGTGCGCACTGTTTTGGTGCGCAAAATAGTGCGTGGTCAATCCTGTGGGACCGGGCGAAGCGCGGGACGCAGCCAACGCGCTTTATCAGCCCCATCGCGTTGGCCGCTTCCCGCGCTTCGCCCGGTCCCGCTGGGAAACGCAGGCGCTTACTGTTGCAAGCTGACGCCATAGAACGGCGTCAGGCCGAACGGGCTGATGCGAAAGTCCTGCACTTCCTTGCGCATGGGCTGGAACACCGTGGAGTTGGCGATCGGCGTTATCGGTACCTGGGCCTTGAGAATGTGCTGGGCCTGCTGGTACAGCTTGATGCGCTCGTCACGGTTGGCGCTCAGTTTGGCTTTCTGGATCAGCTTGTCATAGGCGGGGTCGCACCACTTGGCGTAGTTGCTGCCCTTCACCGCGGCGCAGCTGTAGAGCACGCCCAGCCAGTTGTCCGGGTCGCCGTTGTCGCCGGTCCAGCCGTAGATCATCACGTCATGCTCGCCGGCCTTGGCGCGCTTGATGTATTCGCCCCATTCATAGCTGACGATGTTGGCCTTGATGCCGATCTTCGCCCAGTCACTCTGGATCATCTGCGCCGACATGCGCGCATTGGGGTTGGAGGCGCGTTGCACGGTCATGGCCCACAGGTCGATGGTGGTACCTTCCTTGACCCCGGCCTCTTTCAGCAGTTGGCGCGCCTTGTCAGGGTTGTACGGGGCGTCCTTGATGGTCGGGTCATAGGACCACTGGGCCGGGGGCAGGGCGTTCTGGGCCAACTGTCCAGCGCTCTGGTAGACGGCCTTGATGATCGCCGGCTTGTCGATGGCCATGTCCAGGGCCTGGCGCACCTTCAACTGGTCCAGCGGCTTGTGGGTCACGTTGTAGGCCAGAAAGCCCAGGTTGAAGCCCGGTTGGCTGAGCACACGCAGGTTGGGGTCCTGCTTGGCCACCTCGATGTCCTCGGGGCGCGGGTAGCCGCTGACCTGGCATTCGCCGCGCTTGAGTTTCTGCAGGCGTACCGCAGCGTCCGGGGTGATGGAGAAGATCAGGTTATCGAGCTTCACGTCCTCCGGCTTCCAGTAGTCCTTGTTGGCCGTGTAACGGATCTGCGCATCCTTCTGGTAGCGCTTGAACACGAACGGCCCGGTGCCGACGGGCTTCTGGTTGATGTCCGCGGCCTTGCCCTGCTTGAGCAACTGGTTGGCGTATTCGGCCGACTGGATCGAGGCGAAGCTCATGGCCATGTTCTGCACGAAGGCGGCGTCGATATGGTTGAGGGTGAACACCACGGTGTTGTCGTCAGCCTTGGTGACCGACTTGATGGTGGTGTTCAGGTCCATGTCGTTGAAGTAGGGCGACTCGGACGGGTAGGCCTGGCGGAACGGTTGCTGGGGGTTCAGCAGGCGGTCGAAGGTGAACAGCACGTCATCGGCGTTGAAGGTGCGGGTAGGGGTGAAATAGTCGGTGGTGTGGAACTTCACCCCCTCGCGAAGATGAAAGGTGTACACAAGGCCATCCTTGGACACCTCCCAGGACGTCGCCAGGCCGGGTTCCACCTCGGTGCCGCCGCGCTTGAACTGGGTCAGGCGGTTGAACACGGTTTCGGCGGAGGCGTCGAAGTCGGTGCCGCTGGTGTACTGGCTGGGGTCGAAGCCGGCGGGGCTCGCTTCCGAACAGTAGACCAGCGTACCGGCGGCCTGGGCCAGCGGCGCGGCCAGCAAGGCTGCGGCCAGCAGCAGGGGTTTGAAGGCGGTTTTGTCCATGAAAGCCTCTCTGAATGCAGTGTGGCTCGCAGATTACCCCATTCGGTGGATGACCCGTAGCCGCGGACCTTCAGGGCATCTGCACTTCGATGGTGCCATCGGCATTCATGCTGACCTGGCTGGTACCTGCCTCCACTTCAGGCGTGGGCGCCGAGTCGGCCATGGCCGATTTCATCATCATCGCCGCCCTTGGGAACGGCTGCTGATAGCCGCTGCTGTTGAGGTTCATGCTCACCACTTTGTAGCCCTTGCCGCCCAAGGCCTCGGTAGCCAGCTGGGCGCGCGCCTTGAAGGCAGCCACGGCATCCTTGAGCAGGGCGTCTTCGCTGGCGGTGCGGGTCTTGGGCGAAATGGTGAAGCTCATGCCGCCCATCTTCAGGTCCTGCAGCAATTGGCCGGTCAGGGTGGACAGGGCCGGGAAGTCGGCGCTTTCCAGGCGCAGCTCGGCGCGTTCGCGCCAGCCGGTGATTTTCTGGCCCTTGTCGTCGTAGATGGGGTAGCTGTTGCGGCTACCCTGGCTGATTTTCACTTCCTTCACCGCCCGTGCCTTGCCCAGCGCCTTGTTCATGGCCTCGGTGACCTGCGCCGCCAGCTTGGCCGGGTCGGCGTTTTGTTCTTCGCTGTACAGGGTGACCAGCATTAGGTCGCGGGGCACTTCCTGGCTGACTTCGGCGCGCAGGGAAATCTGGTTGTAGCGGGGTGCTTCGTCGGCCAGGACAGGCAGGCTGGCAAGCAGGCCTGCGCCGAGGACAAAGGCGGCGCTGCGGCTGAGGGTGTGCATGGTGGACTCCTTGTGGGCAAACCGCTAAGACTGTAGTTGCCCGGGGACGGTTCATCACGGTTGTGTAACCGTTTGTATGGCGGCCTGTGGCGCTTTGCCGCACAATTGTCTGCCTGGCCCCCGAGTTGGTTATACTTGCAACGATCTGCCTGGAGCGCTCATCAGGAGAGCTCATGCTCGCCCCATCTATGCCGTTGTCCGCTACTCGCCAAAACCTCTGGCGCCTGACTTTCATCCGTTTCCTGGTGCTGGCCGCTCAAGCCGGTTCGGTGGGTTTCGCCTACCTGACGCACTTGCTGCCGCTGCCCTGGGTGCAGTTGAGCGCTACCCTGGCCGTGTCGTTGCTGCTGTGCACCGTCACCGCACTGCGGGTACGCGCCTCGTTGCCGGTCACCGAGCAGGAATACGCCCTGCAGCTGACCTGCGACCTGCTGTTGCACAGTGCCCTGCTGTACTACTCGGGCGGCTCCACCAACCCGTTCGTGTCGTACTACCTGGTGCCGTTGACCATTGCGGCGGTGACGCTGCCGTGGCTGTATTCGGTGATTCTGTCGGGCATCGCCCTGGCGTGCTATTCGGTGCTGCTGGTGCGCTTCTACCCGCTGCCAACACTGCCGATCGCCCGGGAAAACCTGCAGAACTATGGCATGTGGCTGAGTTTCGCCCTGGCGGCCGGGGTGATTACCTTCTTCGCCGCCAAGATGGCCGAGGAGCTGCGCCGCCAGGAGCAGATGCGTGCGCAACGGCGCGAAGAAGGGCTGCGTGACCAGCAATTGCTGGCCGTGGCCACCGAAGCCGCCGGCGCCGCCCATGAACTGGGCACGCCGCTGGCGACCATGAGCGTGCTGCTCAAGGAAATGCGCCAGGACCACCCGGACCCGGCCCTGCAGGAAGACCTGGCGGTACTTCAGGACCAGGTCAAGCTGTGCAAGGAAACCCTGCAGCAACTGGTGCGCGCCGCCGAGGCCAACCGGCGCATGGCGGTGATGGAGCAACCGGTGACTGCCTGGCTCGACGAGGCCCTGAACCGCTGGCACCTGATGCGCCCGGAAGCCACCTACCGCTTCCAGCGCCTGGGCCAGGGCGAAGTGCCCGAACTGGCGCCGCCGCCGGACCTTACCCAGGCGTTGCTCAACCTGCTGAACAACGCCGCCGATGCCTGCGCCGAAGGCCTGGAAGTGCACCTGGACTGGAACGCTGAAGATATCTTCATTGTGATTCGCGACCACGGCCCCGGTGTACCCCTGGCAATCGCCGAGCAAATCGGCAAACCTTTCTTTACGACCAAGGGCAAGGGCTTCGGCCTGGGCCTGTTTTTGAGCAAGGCCAGCGTGACACGCGCAGGCGGCTCGGTAAAACTCTATAGTCATGAGCAGGGCGGTACACTCACCGAGTTGCGCCTGCCCCGTGACGCCCGAGGAGACAGACATGAGTGATGAAAACCAGGTCGAAGGCGAAGAGCTGCCGCATCTGTTGCTGGTCGACGACGATTCGACCTTTACCCGCGTCATGGCCCGCGCCATGGCCCGCCGGGGCTTTCGCGTCAGCACCGCCGCCAGCGCCGACGAGGGGCTGAAGCTCGCCCAGGACGACGTACCCGACTACGCCGCCCTGGACTTGAAAATGGAAGGCGACTCGGGCCTGGTGCTGCTGCCCAAGTTGCTGGAGCTGGACCCCGAGATGCGCGTGGTGATCCTGACCGGTTACTCCAGCATCGCCACCGCGGTGGAAGCCATCAAGCGCGGCGCCTGCAATTACCTGTGCAAGCCGGCCGACGCCGATGACGTGCTGGCGGCCCTGCTGTCCGAGCACGCCGACCTGGATACCCTGGTGCCGGAAAACCCCATGTCGGTGGACCGCCTGCAGTGGGAACACATCCAGCGCGTGCTCACCGAGCACGAAGGCAACATCTCCGCCACTGCCCGCGCCCTGGGCATGCATCGGCGAACGCTGCAGCGCAAACTGCAGAAGCGCCCGGTTCGGCGCTGAGCGCCTGCCCCTTGTTGATTTCGCCCCGCCGCGCATCAGGATCGATGTGCGCGCGCGGGCCTTCCATCATCGAGTTCCTACATGAATCAGAACGCTGAACACGCCGCGGTCAACGACGCCGTGCGCGGTCATTTTGCCCGTCGGGTCTGGAAACTGATCACGCCGTACTGGAAAAGTGAAGAAAAGGGCAAGGCCTGGTCGCTGCTGGTGACCATCATCGTGTTGTCGCTGGCCAGCGTGGCCATGTCGGTGTGGTTCAACAGCTGGAACCGCGACATGTACAACTCGCTGCAGGAAAAACATTATGAGCAGTTCATTCAGCTGATCCTGTATTTCTGCGGCATGGCGGCGGTGTACATCGCCATGGGCGTGACGCGTATCTACCTCACGCAGATGCTCACCATCCGCTGGCGTCGGTGGCTCACCGAGAAGCACTTCGACAAGTGGCTGGCCCACAAGAGTTACTACCGCCTGGAACAGCAAGGCGCTACCGATAACCCCGACCAGCGGCTGAGCGAAGACCTGCGCAGTTTCACCAGTGACACCTTGAGCATCGGCCTGGGGCTGATCAGCAATATCGTCAACCTGGTGTCGTTCTCGGTGATCCTGTGGGGCATTTCCGGCACCATCGAGCTGTTCGGTATCAGCATTCCGGGTTACATGTTCTGGGCCGCTTTCCTGTATGCCCTGGCCGGCAGCCTGATCACGCATTTGCTGGGCCGCCGACTGATCGGTCTGAGCAACAACCAGCAAAGGTTCGAGGCCGACCTGCGTTTTGGCCTGATCCGCGTACGCGAAAACGCCGAGACCATCGCCCTGCTGGACGGCGAGCAGGTTGAGAATCAGCGGCTTGGCGCGCGTTTCAGCCAGATCTGGCACAACTACTGGGACATCATGCGCGTGCAGAAGCGCATGAACATCTTCACCAACGGTTATGCGCAGATCGCCAATATCTTTCCCATCGTGGTGGCTTCGCCGCGCTATTTCTCCGGGGCTATCGAACTGGGCGTGCTGATGCAGGTGGCGGATGCCTTCGGCAGTGTCCAGGGCAGCCTGAGCTGGTTTATCAACGCCTACACCGACCTGGCCACCTGGCGCGCCACCTGCGACCGTCTCCTCAGCTTCCGCCAGGCCATGGACGACAACGAACAGCGTGCCCCAGGCGTGGAAGTGAAGCGCCATGGCAACCAGTTGCACATCAAGGACCTGGACCTGACGCTGGGCAATGGCCGCCAATTGCTGCAAGGCGCCGGCCTGGAAGTGGCGGCGGGTGACCGCGTGCTGCTCAGTGGCCGCTCCGGCAGTGGCAAGAGCACCTTGCTGCGGGCCATGGGCAACTTGCTGACTCAAGGCCAGGGCCGCATCGACATGCCCGAAGGGCGCACGATGTTCATGCCGCAGAAGCCGTACTTGCCCATTGGCAGCCTGCGTGAAGCCTTGAGTTATCCACAGCCGGGTGATGTGTACCCCCAGGCGCGCTACGAGCATGTGCTGCACCTGTGCCGCCTGCCGCAACTGATCGAGCGCCTGGACGAGCCTGCCCACTGGCAAAGCCTGCTGTCGCCGGGTGAGCAGCAGCGAGTGGCCTTTGCCCGTGCGCTGCTGTATGCGCCGCAGTGGTTGTACCTGGACGAAGCCACGTCGGCCATGGACGAGGAAGACGAGGCCAGCCTGTACCAGGCACTGATCGACGAACTGCCGGGGCTGACCCTGATCAGCGTTGGCCACCGCAGCAGCCTCAAGCGGTTCCATTCCCGGCACATCCGCCTGGAAGGCGGGCACTTGCAGCCGCAGGCGATGGGGGAGACGACCACGGTGTGAACTGTGGTCGTACGACTGGAATGCGCTATGATGCGCCTATTAACGTGAATTCGAGATAAGAAGTTCGCCATGGATACCCCAACCGCCCAGCCGCGCGGGCGCCGCAAGCCCCGCAGCCTTGCCCAGGAACTGGTCACCGTGCTGACAGAGCGCATCCTCAAGGGTGAGCTCAAGCGCGGTGACAAGTTGCCGACCGAGTCGGCGATCATGCAGGAGCAGGGCGTCAGCCGCACCGTGGTGCGTGAAGCCATTTCGCGCCTGCAGGCGGCGGGGCAGGTGGAAACCCGCCATGGCATCGGCACCTTCGTGCTCGACACGCCCAGCCCCAGCGGCTTCCGTATCGACCCGGCCACCATTGTCACCCTGCGTGACGTGCTGGCGGTGCTGGAACTGCGCATCAGCCTGGAAGTCGAGTCGGCGGGCCTTGCGGCCCAGCGCCGCTCGCCCGAGCAGTTGGCGGCGATGCGCGCGGCGCTGGATGCCCTGGCCGAAAGCGCCGCCCATGCCAGCGATGCGGTGGCGTCGGACTTCCAGTTCCACCTGCAGATCGCCCTGTCCACGGGTAACCGCTACTTCACCGACATCATGACCCACCTGGGCACCAGCATCATTCCGCGCACCCGGCTCAACTCGGCGCGCCTGGCTCATGACGACCAGCAGCACTACATGAACCGCCTGAGCCGCGAGCATGAAGAGATCTACGAAGCCATTGCTCGTCAAGACTCCGATGCCGCCCGCGCGGCCATGCGCCTGCACCTGACCAACAGCCGCGAGCGGCTGCGCCAGGCTCATGAAGAGGCGCAGGCGACCGCCTAGGTCGGTGCTGCCTGCTTCCCGAGCAAGCTCGGTCCCACACCTTTCGCGGCCGTTGAATCAATAGCCTCCAGCACTCAGCCTTTGGCGGCACTGCAGATAGGCCTGCGGTGCCACCGAAGGCTGTGCCTGCTTCCCGAGCTTGGTCGGGAAGCGGCCCCCGCAATCCCTCCATGACATTTCGTCGCACACCCTATTGAGCATTCGTTATTTCAGTTGTACGATGACGTACGACATCAGCGAAGGCTGAGCGCACTTTCCATGCAAACCAGGGTGTTCGAATAATGAATCCACAAGAACTGAAGTCCATCCTCTCCGCCGGCCTGCTGTCTTTCCCGGTGACCGATTTCAATGCACAGGGCGACTTCGACCGCTCTGGCTATATCAAGCGCCTGGAGTGGCTGGCCCCCTACGGCGCCAGCGCGCTGTTCGCCGCCGGCGGCACCGGTGAGTTCTTCTCCCTGGCAGCCAGTGAGTACTCGCAAGTCATCAAGACCGCTGTCGACACCTGCGCTACCAGCGTGCCTATCCTCGCCGGCGTCGGCGGCGCCACTCGCCAGGCCATCGAATACGCACAGGAAGCCGAGCGCCTGGGTGCCAAGGGCCTGCTGCTGCTGCCGCACTACCTGACCGAAGCCAGCCAGGACGGCGTCGCCGCCCACGTCGAGGCCGTGTGCAAATCGGTGAACATCGGCGTCATCGTCTACAACCGCAACGTCTGCCGCCTGAACGCCACCCAGCTGGAACGCCTGGCCGAGCGCTGCCCGAACCTGATCGGCTACAAGGACGGCCTGGGTGACATCGAACTGATGGTTTCCATCCGCCGTCGCCTGGGCGACCGCTTCAGCTACCTGGGTGGCCTGCCTACCGCCGAAGTCTACGCCGCGGCCTACAAGGCGCTGGGCGTGCCGGTGTACTCCTCGGCCGTGTTCAACTTCATCCCGAAAACCGCGATGGACTTCTACCACGCCATCGCCCGCGAGGATCACGCCACGGTTGGCAAGCTGATCGACGACTTCTTCCTGCCGTACCTGGACATCCGTAACCGCAAGGCTGGCTACGCTGTCAGTATCGTCAAGGCAGGCGCCAAGATCGCCGGTTACGACGCAGGCCCGGTACGTACCCCGCTGACCGACCTGACCGGCGAAGAGTACGAAATGCTGGCTGCCCTGATGGACAAGATGGGCCCGCAGTAAGCTGAAAATGCGCCTGCAGCAGAATTGCAGGCGCTGGTTTGCCAGCGCCTGCAGTGTTACACCGTGAATGAAAGACCCGCGTTAAAAAAAATAATCAGTGGGAGTACACCTTCATGCAAGCCGTCAAGCAGACGCACGTCCGCTATTTGATCCTGCTCATGCTGTTCGTCGTGACCACGATCAACTATGCCGACCGTGCGACCATCGCCATTGCCGGTTCCAGCCTGCAAAAAAGCCTGGGCATCGACGCCGTCACCCTGGGTTTCATCTTCTCTGCCTTCGGTTGGGCCTACGTGGCTGGGCAAATCCCCGGTGGCTGGCTGCTGGACCGCTTCGGCTCGAAGAAGGTCTACGCCCTGAGCATTTTCACCTGGTCGCTGTTCACCGTGATGCAAGGCTTCGTCGGTGACTTCGGCCTGTCGACCGCCGTGGTCGCCTTGTTCATGCTGCGTTTTCTGGTGGGGCTGGCCGAAGCGCCATCGTTCCCGGGCAACGCGCGCATCGTCGCCGCCTGGTTTCCCACCGCTGAGCGGGGCACTGCGTCGGCGATCTTCAACTCCGCGCAATACTTCGCCACCGTGCTGTTCGCGCCGCTGATGGGCTGGATCGTCTTCAGCTTCGGGTGGCAGCATGTGTTCATGATCATGGGCGGGATCGGTATCGTCTTCTCCCTGGTCTGGTTGAAGGTTATCCACAGCCCGCGCCAGCACCCGATGATCAACCAGGCCGAACTTGAACACATCGCCAGCAATGGCGGCATGGTCGACATGGACGACAAGCCACAAGGCAAGCGCGAAGGCCCGAAATGGGATTACGTGCGTCAACTGCTGACAAACCGCATGATGCTGGGTGTGTACCTGGGCCAGTACTGCATCAACGGTATCACTTATTTCTTCCTGACCTGGTTCCCGGTATACCTAGTGCAGGAGCGGGGCATGACCATCCTCAAGGCGGGCTTCATCGCCTCCTTGCCGGCCATCTGCGGCTTCATCGGCGGTGTGCTGGGCGGCATCATTTCCGACTGGCTGCTGCGCCGTGGGCATTCCCTGACGTTCGCCCGCAAGGCGCCCATCATCGGCGGCCTGCTGCTGTCGACCACCATCGTTGCCTGCAACTACGTGGACATCGAATGGATGGTGGTGGGCTTCATGGCCCTGGCGTTCTTCGGCAAAGGGGTGGGTGCGCTGGGCTGGGCGGTGGTGTCCGACACCTCACCCAAGCAGATCGCCGGCCTGAGCGGTGGTCTGTTCAACATGTTCGGCAACATTGCCTCGATCACCACGCCGATCGTCATCGGCTACATCATCAGCACCACCGGTTCGTTCAAGTGGGCCCTGGTGTTCGTCGGCGCCAACGCGCTGGTGGCGGTGCTCAGCTACCTGGTGATCGTCGGCCAGATCAAGCGGGTGGAACTGACCGACCCGCCGAGCAAAGGCTCGCGCAAACCGGTCGACCAGTTGTCCCCAGCCAAAATTTGAGGAGCGGGTTTCATGCAGTTAATTGAGCACGCTGACTCGCCGCGGGTGATTCGCCTGCACGAGCGCGACAACGTCGTGGTAATCGTCAACGACCAGGGCGTGCCTGCCGGCACCGAGCTGCCCGGCGCGCTGGTTACCCTGGAACATGTGCCGCAGAGCCACAAGGTCAACCTGGTGGACATTCCCCAGGGCGGCGAAGTGATTCGCTACGGCCAGGTCATCGGCTATGCCCTCCAGCCTATCCCGCGCGGCACCTGGGTGCGCGAGGACTTGCTGCGCATGCCCACCGCCCCGGCGCTGGACAGCCTGCCGATGTCGGACGCAGTGCCCGAGGCATTGCCGGCCCTGGAAGGTTTTACCTTCGAGGGCTACCGCAATGCTGACGGCACGGTAGGTACGCGCAACATCCTCGGCATCACCACCACGGTGCAGTGCGTGACCGGGGTGCTGGACCATGCGGTCAAGCGTATCCGTGATGAACTGTTGCCCAAATACCCCCATGTGGATGACGTGGTAGCGCTGACCCACAGCTACGGCTGCGGCGTGGCCATCACCGCCACCGATGCCTATATTCCGATCCGGACTGTGCGCAACCTGGCGCGCAACCCGAACCTGGGCGGTGAAGCGCTGGTGATCAGCCTGGGTTGCGAAAAACTGCAGGCCGGGCAGGTGATGCACGAGGACGATGCTTCCGTAGACCTCAGCGAGCCCTGGCTGTACCGCTTGCAGGACTCCAGCCACGGCTTCACCGAAATGATCGAGCAGATCATGGAGCTGGCCGAGGTGCGCCTGAAAAAACTCGATGCCCGGCGCCGTGAGACGGTCCCGGCCAGCGAACTGATCCTGGGCATGCAATGCGGTGGCAGCGATGCCTTCTCCGGCATCACCGCCAACCCGGCGCTGGGGTATGCCAGCGACCTGCTGCTGCGTGCTGGCGCCACGGTGATGTTCTCTGAAGTGACCGAAGTGCGCGACGCCATCTACCTGCTGACCTCCCGGGCCGAAACCCCGGCGGTGGCCGAGGCCCTGGTGCGCGAGATGGACTGGTACGACCGCTATCTGGCCAAGGGCGAGGCCGACCGCAGCGCCAACACCACGCCTGGCAACAAGAAGGGCGGGCTGTCGAACATCGTCGAGAAGTCGCTGGGCTCCATCGTCAAGTCTGGCAACAGCGCTATCAACGCGGTGGTGGGGCCTGGCGAGCGGGTTCAGCGCAAAGGCCTGATCTTCTGCGCCACCCCGGCCAGCGACTTTGTCTGCGGCACACTGCAACTGGCGGCGGGCATGAACCTGCATGTGTTCACCACCGGGCGCGGCACGCCGTATGGCCTGGCGATGGCACCGGTGGTCAAGGTCTCTACCCGCACCGAGCTCGCGCGGCGCTGGCCGGATTTGATCGACATCGACGCGGGGCGTATCGCTACCGGCCGCGCGACCATCGAAGAATTGGGCTGGGAGTTGTTCCATTACTATCTGGATGTCGCCAGCGGCAAGCAACAGACCTGGGCTGAAAAGCACAAGCTGCATAACGACATCGTGCTGTTCAACCCGGCGCCGGTGACCTGAGTGATGGGGTGATGTCACTGGCGTCATCGCGAGCAAGCTTTGCTCCCACGCAGACCCC
>NZ_JAPYKM010000031.1:0-83468 GCF_029623465.1 Pseudomonas sp. RIT-To-2
CGATCCTGAGCGCGCCGGAAAAGCCAAGTCTGGCCCCTGGAGGCCCTGACCCACCTCAATCCGTACGCACATGCACCGTCTCACGCAAGCTATATCCAAACCCCCGCAACGTCTGCAACGCATTCGGCGCATCCAGGCGCGCCAGTTTGCGCCGCAGGTTGCAGATGTGCCGCTCGATCAGCGCGCTGCGCGAATCATGGGTGGCCCCCCACAGCTGTTCTTCGATCAGTTCGCGGCTGACCGCGCCCGGGCGCTTGGCCAGGATGGCCAGCAAGCGCTGCTCGCTGACGGTCAGTGGTTGCTGATGGGGGCCGCGGCCCAGCAGCAGGCGCGTGGTGGACAACCACAGACCGGCTTCGGCGTCGACCGCAGGGCTGAGGTGGTCGCGCAGCAACGCCTGCATGCGCGCCTGCAGTTCGATGAACACCACCGGCTTGGTCAGGCACAGCTCGGCGCCGGTGCGCAATGCGGCGACCCGCGCCGCGGCGTTGTCTTCGCCCAGCAGCATCAGCACCCGTGATTTGCGCTTGCGCGCCAGGCAACGCTCCAGCAGCTCCGGCTGAGCGGTCTGCACGTCCAGCAGGATAAAGCCATAGTTGCTGTCGGCCAGGGCCCAGTCAGCTTCCTCCGGGCGCGCTTCGACCACACGCTGGCCGCTGTCGGCGAAGCCGCGCAGCAGTTGTTCGTCTCGGGTGTCGGCGATATAGAGCAGATTCATGGGGATCACACTCGCGCTTTGCTTTGACGGCAATGCAGTGCCAGGCTGGCACCGCCCTGTTGGCTGTTGCCCACTTCAAGAGTGAAACCGTGCAGGTTGACGATGGCCGCGACAATCGACAGGCCCAGGCCGAAGCCCGGCTGAGTGTTGTCGTCGTCGCACCGGTAGAACCGCTGGAACACGGCCTGGCGCTCGTCCTTGGGAATGCCGGGGCCCGAGTCCTGGACTTCGATGCAGGTGCTGTCCAGCTCGTTGTGCGCCCGCAGCACCACCACGCCACCGGGTGGGGTGAACTTGATGGAGTTGCTCAGCAGGTTGCCGATGGCCTCGAACAGCAAGGCGCGGTCGCCATTGAGGCTGGGCAGCACATCGGGCGCCTCCAGCTCCAGGCGCAGCTCGCCTTCTTCAGCCAGGGGCAGGTAGAAGTCATGCAGCTCGTGCAACAGCGGCAATGGGTCGAATTCCACGAAGCCGGAACGACGCTGGTGGTCTTCGAGCTCGGAAATGCGCAGCAGCCCGCGGAAACGCGCCATCAGAGTGTCGGTCTCGGCAATCACGCCGTCCAGCTGCAGCGCGTGGGCCGAGTCCATGCCCGCCTGCTGCTGAATGCGATAAAGCTGGGCACGCAAGCGGGTCAGGGGCGTACGCAGGTCGTGGGCAATGTTGTCGCACACGCCCTTGACCTCCATCATCAGCCGCTCGATACGGTCGAGCATGGCGTTGACGATGGCCGCCAGCATGTCCAGTTCATCCCGCCGGTTGGACAGGGGCAGGCGCCGGGTCAGGTCGCCGGCGACGATCGCGTCGGCACTGTCCTGAATGGCCCGTATACGCCGTATCGGACGCCTGCGCAGCAGGTGCCAGCCCGCCGCACCGGGAATGATGGTCAGCGAGATGCCCCACAGCAACGCGTGGAGAATGATGCGGGTCACCGCGAACAGCGAACCGTTGTCGCGCACCAGTACCAGCCAGCGGCCGTCCTGGGTGGCCATGGCCACGGCGTCGCAGCCCTGCTGGGGCAGTTTGGGGTCGTCGGAGTCGATGCAGTCATCCAGTTCATAGATGTTGCCGTCCAGGGCGACGCCCTTGGGAATTTCCTTGATGTCGCCACCCAGCGGGCGCAACTGTGCATCGAACAGCCCATAGGCGTCGTAGGCACGGTTGTCGAAGGTCTCGCTGGCCGACAGGGCGTCGTCCAGGGCCTGGCCGCTGAACCGCGAGAACAGGTGCTGGCGCTGCATCAAGGAATGACGCGCCAGGCTGTTGAGGTAGTCCGACACTTCGTAATAGAGCACACCCATCAGGATGCAACTCCAGGCCACGAAGAGAAAACTGTAGAGGGCCAGCAGGCGACTGCTGGACGAGCGCCAGCCCTTAGAGGGGTTCGGCAATGACATAGCCCGAGCCCCGAACGGTCTTGATCAGCGCGGTGGCGCCTGGCGGGTCGATCTTCTTGCGCAGGCGGCCGATGTGCACGTCGATCAGGTTGGTGCCCGGGTCGAAATGGTAACCCCAGACTTCCTCGAAAATCATCATGCGGGTCAGGATCTGCCCGGCATTGCGCATCAGGAATTCCAGCAGTTTGTATTCGGTGGGCAACAGGTTCAGGGCCTGTTCGCCACGGCGGGCTTCACGGGTGATCAGGTCCAGCTCCAGGTCTGCGACCTTGAGGGTGGTGTCGACGTCGGCCACGGTGCTCTTGCGGCGCAGCAGCACTTCGACGCGGGCAGCCATTTCGTCGGAAGCAAAAGGCTTGGTCAGGTAGTCATCGCCACCGGCGCGTAGGCCGCGCACACGCTCGTCCACGTCGGACAGGGCGCTGATCATCAGGATGGGCGTGGAAACGCCGATGGTGCGCAAGGTAGTGACAATGGCAAGGCCGTCGAGCTCGGGGAGCATGCGGTCCAGGGTGATGACGTCGTAGTTGCCGCTCACGGCCTTGACCAGGCCCTCGCGACCGTTATCGACCCAATCCACTTCAAGGCCATGGCTGCTCAGCTCGGCCACGATTTCCTTGGCTGTCACGGCATCGTCTTCGATGGTCAAAACGCGTGTCATGGTGTTGTACCTGGGATTTCGGCTGTTGAGGGCATATTGTGCCGAGTTTTACCTGTCGCCTTGCTGAAGATTATTTCATCTGCGTGTGGCAGGGCTGAAAGGCTCTGGAACAAGGGTTTCAGCCGGTCGTTGGTTTGTATCGCCGGCGTATCCCAGGTGTTACACGATATTTCTAAAGCTGGGCCCTGGCCAGTCGATGACCCATGAACCATCTTCCATCAAAGGAGTTTCTGTCATGTCGACCATCAGTAACATCTCCTCTGGTTTGCAAATCGCGACCACCAGCACCACCAAATCGACGGCAGCGACCACTGCCAGCACTGACGATACCACCTCGACCTCCACCAGCGCCGACGGCACCTCCACCACGTCCAGCACTTCCAGCACCACGGCCAATTCGGCTGGCGGCGCCGCGGGTGCGGGTGGTGGCGGCAGCAGCGACAGCGATAGCAGTTCGTCGTCGTCCTCCGACACCGTGACCGAGCTGCAGAAGCAGATCGCTGAGCTGCAAAAAGAGCTGCAAGCCCAGCAGCAGGCTGTGCAGAAGGCCCAGGCCATGAAGGACGAGGACGCCAAGACCGCCGCCCTGGCCACCGCGGAAGCCCAGGTGGCTTCCACCACGGCCGAGATTTCTTCCCTGACCGCCGAGCTGTCCACGGCGCTGACGGAAGAAGGTAGCAGCACCACTGGTTCGACCATCAACACCACGGCGTAATGTTTTGGGGCCAGTCTTCGTTAGCGCGTCGAGATGGGCTAGGCTTAGCGCAACAAGCAGAGTCAGGACCACGGAGTATTTCGATGCTGGCCCCAGCCAAACCCGCTAACGAACCTGAGCGCGTAAGCACCCTGCGCTCCATGAACATCCTCGATACAGCCCCGGAAGAGCGCTTCGACCGCTTGACCCGGCTGGCGCGCCGGCTGTTCGATGTGCCGATCGCCCTGGTCAGCCTGGTGGACACCAACCGGCAGTGGTTCAAGTCATGCCAGGGCCTGTGCGTGCCGGAAACGTCTCGGGATATCTCATTCTGCGGCCATGCCATCCTGGGTGACCAGGTGCTGATGATCCCGGACGCTACCAACGACGAGCGTTTCCACGACAATCCCCTGGTGACGGGCGACCCGAACATCCGTTTCTACGCCGGCTGCCCGCTGCGGGTGGGCAACGGGGTGAAGATCGGTACGCTGTGCCTGATCGATGTGCGCCCGCGCATCCTGGACGCCGAGGAACGTGACCTGTTGCGCGACCTGGCGAGCATGGCCGAGCAGGAGATAGAAGCGTTTCAACTGGCGACCATCGACGAACTGACCCAGGTGTCCAACCGCCGCGGCTTCGAGGCGCTGGCCGAGCACGCGCTGAGTATCTGCAAGCGCATGAATACCCCGGCTTCGCTGCTGTTCTTCGACCTCAATGGTTTCAAGCATATCAACGACACCTGGGGCCATGCCGAAGGCGACCGGGCACTGGTGACGTTCGCCGAGACCTTGCGTGACGTGCTTCGGGAAATGGACCTGGTGGGGCGCCTGGGCGGGGATGAATTCGTGGCGCTGCTGATGGGCTCCAATGCCCAGGATGGCGACCTGGTCGCCGGCCGCCTGAAGGAGGCGCTGGCGCGCCGCAATGCCGAAGCCCAGCGCGGTTATGATATTCGCTACAGTATTGGCCGCATCGAGTACGACCCCGCCCAGCACGGTTCGATCAAGGTTCTGCTGGCCGAGGCAGACACGGCCATGTACCGGGACAAGCAGGCGGGCCGTCGGCACTGACCACGCGGTGGCGTGACCAGTGCCGCGGGGGTCAGTCTACCTGGCGGCCGTGCTTGTCGGCCTTGTAGCGCAGGGCCACGGCGGGCGCCGCGGTGCTGCGGCCGGTCTCCACCCAATTGCGCAGGCGCGTGGCATCGGCGAAGTGGGTGTACTTGCCGAAGGCATCCAGGATCACCATGGCCACCGGGCGGTTGCCCATGGTGGTCAGCAGTACCAGGCAGTGGCCGGCTTCGTTGGTGAACCCGGTCTTGGTCAGGCGGATATCCCAGTTGTTCTTGTTGATCAGGTGGTCGGTGTTATGGAAGCCCAGGCTGTAGTTGGGCTTCTTGAAGAACACGGTCTTCTCGGGCGTGGTGCTCAGCTCGCGCAGCATGGGGTAGTGCTGCGCGGCAATCAGCAATTTGCTGAGGTCGCGGGCAGTGGACACGTTGCTGGTGGACAGGCCCGTGGGCTC
Organism: Pseudomonas sp. RIT-To-2; assembly: GCF_029623465.1. Lineage (NCBI taxonomy): Bacteria > Pseudomonadati > Pseudomonadota > Gammaproteobacteria > Pseudomonadales > Pseudomonadaceae > Pseudomonas > Pseudomonas sp. RIT-To-2. Next base: position 4,995 of record NZ_JAPYKM010000031.1, read on the forward strand.
CACATAGTGGGTATGGGTCATGCCCAGGCTGCGCGCTTTGGCGTTCATGGCAGTGATGAAGGCGTTGTAGCCGCCCGGGTAATGGTGGGCGAGGGTGGCCGCGGCACGGTTCTCCGAAGACATGAGGGCAATCAGCATCATGTCATGGCGGTTCAGCTCGCTACCCAGCTTGACGCGCGAGAACACACCTTTCATTTCCTTGGTGTGGCTGATGTCGACATCAATCATCTCGTTCATGTCCTGCTTGGCGTCCAGCACGACCATGGCGGTCATCAGCTTGGACACCGAGGCGATGGGCAGAACGGTGTCGGCACGGTTCTCGTAAATGACCTTGTTGGTCTGCAGGTCGATCAGCAGGGCACTGCCCGAGGCCAGGTGGAGCTGTGAAGGGTCTCGTTGGGCAGGTGGGGGTGGGGCGGCAACAGCGTTCGACGTGACGGCGGCAGTACCTGCAAGGACAAGCAACAGGCTCAGGATCGAAAGGGAGGTTTTCACGTGTAGCGCTCGCTAAAAAGTAGATATGCCGTTTACAACGGGTTGTTCTTGAAAAAGCGTTGTAGTTTATGAGTATGGCTCAGGCACTGTCGATTGGCTGGCGGGCTTAAACCCCTGTAATAAAAAAATAAAAGTGGTTTTTCATGTTCGCGGGCCGTCCAACGCCGGTTCAGCGGTTTTACCCCCTTCATCACGTTTGAAAACGACTCGGGAGTCGCGCAATGTTCAAGGGTTTCATGAGCAAGGATTACAGCGCCCTGCTGCTGTGGGGCAGCGTTATCGCGGTGGTCCTTTTGGTATGCGCATTCATTCAGAAGCCGCTGGATGCCCTGGCGTGGATCCAGGCCGTGGCGGTGGTCATCGCCCTGATGCTGGCGGTATTCGTGCCGGCCATCCAGCGCAAGCAAGAAGGCCTGGCGCAGCACAAGCGCTGGCGCGACGAGCAGGTGGGGCTTGCCAGGCGCCTGCAATACCTGGTGCTGGAATTCCAGGAACTGCTGAACCAGACGGGCCTGGGCCTGGCGCACTGGCGCGCCACAGACCGCCACCGCATGCAAGCGGTGCTGCAGGACTACCTTCATCGGCTGTTCGAGTCGCACAAGCAGGACAGCAATGACGACCGTATCGTCATCGCCCACGAGTTGCGCCAAGTGGTGAATGCATTGATCGACGAACTGGAAAGCGGGCGTTCCGACCGCGCTGTGTTGCAGGGGCTGGAAAAACGCTTGCAGAAGCTGGCCCAGCGGGGCCAGGCCAACGTGCTCATGGCCGAACGCGGCTGAATCGCGCCATGTGTAGCAGCGGACCTGGCCGCGTCGCGGTGCATGCGGTGTGCCGGATGCTGCGCGGTGCCTTGGACGCGGCCAGGTCCGCTGCTACCGGGCGGGCATGCCGTGAATAAAAAGCCCCGCGACAATGGCGGGGCAAAGGGTGTGCGAGAGCAACGCACCTTACGGAATTCGGGGGTCAGTGCTGCACGGGTGCACTGGCCGTTTCCTGCAGAGTCCTGAACAGCGCCTGCGCCTGGTCGCGTGACATCAGCGGGCCGGTGAGCGGCTCGCCATCGCGCACCACGTACCAGCAGGCCAGCAACCCCAGGTCGCGAAGGTTGGCGGGTACTGCGCTGCCGATGACTGACATGATGCTGACGGTATTCATGGTGGGCTCCTCTGAAACATGGGCCCAGCATAAGGCGACTGGGCCGCCGGTAGAAATCACCGCTTTCAATAGTCACCATTGACGCAACGCATCAGCTCACCGCAGCCGTGAACGGCTGCCGGTGAGCCGCGGCGCTTACCAGCCCGGACGGCCGTAGTACTCGCGAGGCGGGCCGTAGTAGCGTGGTGGCGGTGGCGGTGCATAGACCGGTTGCGCATACACCACAGGCTGCGGCGCGTAGTACACCGGTGGCGGCGGGGCCACGTAGACCGGTGGTGGTGGCGCGGCATAGACCGGCTGTTGAACCACGACCTCGCGTGGTGCCAGGGCAGAGGTCACCACGGCACCGACCACGGCGCCACCTAATACGGCACCCAACACACCTGGACCACCACCGCCATGGGCGGACGCCTGGCCTGCCACGGCGAGAGCGCCGACCAGCAAGGCAATCTTGGGAAGCTGACGAATCATGACTTGTTCCTCATATTACGATTCCAGTACCCGGGGCCGGTTAGGTGGCCCAAGGACTGTCGCACTACTATGACAGCGGTTTTGTAAGAATCTGCGACGGGGTTTGGTAAATTTTGTGTAAGGTCATGAACCATAGTGTCCTTACAACTCAGTTACATACCAGTGATGGAGCCTTGCAATGCCCTTGATTCCCACCCGCGACACCGTTCTCTGCATGTCCCTGGCCGGGCGCCCGGGCAGTTTCGGCGTGCGCTTTCATAACCATCTGTATGAACAGTTGGGTCTCGATTTCTACTACAAGGCATTCAGCACCAGTGATCTGCCGGCAGCGGTTGCGGGTATCCGTGCCCTGGGTATCCGGGGCTGCGGCGTGTCGATGCCGTTCAAGGAGGCGTGCATCGCACTGGTCGACGAGATGGATGCGTCGGCGGCAGCCATTCAGTCGATCAATACCGTCGTCAATGATAACGGCCATTTGAAGGCTTACAACACTGATTATCTGGCCATTCGTCAATTGATCGAACAGCACGGCCTGGCCCCGGACACTTCATTCGCCTTGCGCGGCAGCGGTGGCATGGCCAAGGCGGTGGCCTCGGCATTTCGCGATGCGGGCTTCACCGAGGGTACCGTGATCGCCCGCAACCCCGAGAGCGGCCCGGCGCTGGCGCGGCACCTGGGATATGAGTGGCGGGCGGACCTGGGTGATGCGCGCCCGCGAATGCTGGTCAACGTCACCCCCATCGGCATGAGCGGCGGCCCGGAGGCTGATCAGCTGGCGTTTCCCGAGGATGCCGTACGGGCGGCTGACATCATCTTCGACGTGGTGGCGCTGCCTGCCTTGACGCCCCTGGTGCTGCTGGGGCAGTCGCTGGGCAAGCAGGTGGTCACCGGCCTTGAAGTCATTGCCTTGCAGGCGCTGGAACAGTTCGTGCTGTACACCGGCGTGCGGCCGACGGCCGAACAGGTACGCCTGGCCACCGATTACGCCCGCAGCTGATCACTCCAGGCGCGCCAGCCGTTCCTCAAGGGCGGCGACGCGCGCTTCCAGCTCATCGATGCGGTCGGCGGACACTGGGCTGGCGCTGCTGCGCTCGGCGCCACCGGCGCCGCGGGCGGCGAGAATCGCTTCCATGTCGGCCAGGTCGCCCAGCGCGTGGTTGTAGCGGTCTTCACGCTGCCCCGCCTGGCGGGGCAGGTGCAGGGCGAAGCCGCGGGCGATCAGGCGTTCGAGTTGGTGAAGGACCTGCTCGGTGTCATCGAAATCATGCATGCGGCCGCTACGGGTCAGCAGTTCGTTGAGCGTCTGCGGCCCGCGCAGAAACATCAGGCCCATGAGCACCAACTGCGCTGGCACCAGCTCCAGGGCCTTGTCCAGGCGATGCTCCCAGCGATCGGCGCGGCTGCCCATCACCAGCCGTGTCATGTCGCGGCCTTCCAGGGCACGCAGGCTCTGCCCGACCTGGCCCTGGGTGAGGTTCATCACGGGCTCGCGGCTGGTTTTCTGGTTGCAGGCCAGCACCAGTGCATTGAGGGTCAGGGGGTAGGTTTCCGGGTTGGTGGCCTGTTTTTCGATCAGTGCGCCCAGAATGCGCACGTCAGTGGCACTGAGGCTCGGGGCCTCTTGAGGGGTATCGTGTTCGGCGGACATGGTGCGCTCCCGGGGCAAGGCTCGATAAAAGGCGCCAGTATGCAATAAAACACCGGACGCCGCGCCGGGGCGGGGCTATCATTGGCGGCTCACTGCCCTTACCACGACCAGGATCTCATCATGAGCATTTCCCTGTACGCTGCCTCTGTTCCCGTGTTCAAGCAATTGCTGACTGCCCTGGGCGACGTGCTCAAAAAGGCTGAAGACCACGCCGCCGCGAAAAACATCGAACCGACCGTGCTGCTGCAGTCGCGCCTCTACCCTGACATGTTCCCGCTGGTCAAGCAGGTGCAGATCGCCGTCGACTTCGCCAAGGGCGTTTCGGCGCGCCTGGCCGGTGTCGAGGTGCCTTCCTACCCGGACGCTGAAGCCACTTTCGCTGACCTGCAGGCCTTGCTTGCCAAGGTGCTGGGCTTCGTCGACGGCCTGGCCGCGGCACAGATCGACGGCCAGGAAGACCGCGAAATCGTGCTGCGCGCCGGCACCCCGAAAGAGAAGAAACTGAACGGCCAGACCTACCTGCTGCACTACGGCCTGCCGCAATTCTTCTTCCACGTCACCACGGCCTACGACATCCTGCGCCACAACGGCGTGGAAGTGGGCAAGCGCGATTACATGGGCGCCTATTGAAGCTGTTGTCACCGTAGCCCGCTGATTTTCCCCCGCGGGGCCGGGCAAAGCTCGGGAAGCAGACACTGCGGGCTATCAGCAAGATTGCCGTCGTCTGGTTCCCGAGCTGCGCGGTCCCACAGGGGGAATGGCGGCGCGCTTGGGTCTTGCCTGATTCTGGAGTTTCAATGCTGTTCCCCATTCTGCTGTTGTCGGCCGCAGGCTTTACCGTGCTGACCACAGAGTTCGTCATCGTCGGCCTGTTGCCCGCCATCGCTCGCGACCTTGGCGTCACCGTGTCCCAGGCCGGCCTGCTGGTCACTCTGTTTGCCTTCACCGTCGCTGCCCTGGGCCCGTTCCTGACCGCCTATTGCGCGCGGTTCGAGCGCAAGCGTCTGTTTGTCACCATTCTGCTGCTGTTCGCCGTGGCCAATGTCATCGCCGCACTGGCGCCCAACATCGTGGTCATGGGCATCGCCCGGCTGATTCCCGCCCTGGGGCTGCCGGTGTTCTGGGCCCTGGCAAGTGAAACCGCCGTGGACATCGTCGGCCCCGACCATGCCGGCCGGGCCATCGCCAAGATCGGCTTTGGCATCGTCTGCGCCACGGTGTTCGGCATTCCCGTGGGCACGCTCATCGGCAACGCCCTCGGCTGGCGCGCCGCATTCTGGATCATCGCCGGGGTGGCGCTGGCCAAGGCGCTGTTGTTGACCCTGTTCCTGCCCGCCAGCCCGGCACGGGGTGAGGAACGTACCTTGCGCTCGCAGTTCGCGATCCTGCGCAACCCGTTGATGCAGGGGCATGTGCTGCTGTCGATCATCGTGTTCTGTGGCATGTTCACGGCTTACACCTACCTGGCCGACATCCTTGAACGCCTGGCTGGCTTCGACGGCGCGCTGGTGGGCTGGTGCCTGATGGCGTTCGGCGCCGTTGGCCTGCTTGGCAATTCACTGGGCGGGCGCCTGGTAGACCATCACCCGCTGATTGCCTCGATGCTCTTCTCGGCGTTCATGGTTGGTGGCCTGGTGGCGGTGGTGCCGAGCATCCATTCCACCTTCGGCCTGGCGTTGGCGCTGGCGGTGTGGGGCGTGACCCAGGCGGCCATGTTCCTGGTCAGCCAGGTGCGCCTGATCAAGGCGGCGCCACAAGCGCCGGCGTTCGCCGCGTCGCTGAACATCGCTGGTGCCAACCTGGGCATCGGCCTGGGCGCGATCGTCGGTGGGCGGGTCATCGATACCCTGGGCCTGGGGCAGTTGGGCTTTGCCGCGGCCGGTTTCATGCTGTTGGGTATCGCCTTGGCGTGGCTCATGATGCGCCCGCGCCTGGCCGCCCACGCTTAAGTGAACAGCTCCCGGCGCGCGCCTTCCGTGATGGCGACGATGCCGGGGTGGCTGACCTTGCGCTCCACTGAAATGGCGTAGAACGATTCACGCACGGCCTCGGTCTGGCCGATCAGGCGTACGTTATGCTGCACCTGCACTTCCTCGGCGATGGCGCTGGGGCCGATGAACAGGCCGCTACCGGATTGGCCGAAGGCCTGCATCAAGGCACTGTCGTCAAACTCGCCGACGATCCTGGGTTGAATCAGTTGTTCGCCGAACCAGCGCAGTAGCCGGCTGCGCACCATGGTTTCCTGCCCGGGTATCAGCAGCGGTGCGCCGGTCAGGCTGGCCGGGAAGCCCGGGCCGTACTGGTCGGCCAGTGCCTGGGTGGCGAAGAAGCTGATGCCGCATTCCCCCAGCTTGTGGCTGTAGCCTTTTATGTCCAGGTGCGCGGGCATGGGGCTGTCGGAAATCACCAGGTCCAGGCGCTGCACGGCCAGGTCTGCCAGCAAGCGTTCGAGTTTGTCTTCGCGGCAGGTGATATGCACGGGGTCGGCCAACTGCATGCTCGGCGCGATCAGCCGGTACACGATGGACTTGGGCACCACGTCGGCCACACCCACGCGCAACGCCAGGGGTTGCTGGCCGGGTTGGGCACTCAGCAGGGTCTGCAATTCATTACCCAGCTGAAACATCTGTTCGGCATACGGCAATGCCTGGCGCCCGCTTTCGGTCAGCTCGAGCTGGCGCCCGACGCGCTGGAACAATGCGATGCCGAAGGTCTGTTCCAGCAGGGTGATCTGACCACTGATGGTCTGCGGGGTGAGGTTCAGTTGTTCGGCGGCGCGGGTGATGCTGCCGGTCCTGGCCACCACCCAGAAATAATGCAATTGGCGGTAGTTGAGCATGGAAAATACCGATTCGTTAAAACCGAAGTATAACGGTTGAAAATACGAATTTTCCCGCACTATCGGTTTGCCTACACTGGCTCTCATGTTCTCTGAATCGTGAGCGGCGCTCCCATGGACTATCTGTTGCAACTCGCTTCAAGCCCTACCGCCTGGATCGCCCTGGCCACCCTGGTGGTCATGGAGATCGTGCTGGGTATCGACAACCTGATCTTCATCTCCATCCTCACCAACAAGCTGCCGAAGCAATTCCAGGCGCGCGCCCGGCGGATCGGTATCGGCATGGCGTTGATCTTGCGCCTTGGCTTGCTCAGCACCGTTGCCTACATCGTGCAACTCACGGAGCCGGTGGTGGAATTGTTTGGCCAGGCTTTCTCGTGGAAAGACATGATCCTGATCGCCGGCGGCTTGTTCCTGGTGTGGAAAGCGACGAAAGAGATTCACCACAGCGTCGACCCCCGTGAACAGCAGGAAGCCAGTGTCGGAAGTAAGGTGGCGGCCAGTTTTGCCGGCGCCATCTGTCAGATCCTGATGCTGGACCTGGTGTTCTCCATCGACAGTATCATCACGGCGGTAGGCATGACCGAGCACCTGCCGATCATGGTCATCGCGGTGATCTGTGCAGTACTGGTGATGTTGCTGGCCGCCGAGCCGCTGGCCAGGTTCATCAACGACAACCCCACGATCGTGATGCTGGCGCTGGGCTTCCTGATCATGATCGGCATGACGCTGATCGCCGAAGGCTTTGGCGCCCATGTGCCCAAAGGGTACGTGTACACCGCCATGGCGTTCTCGGCGCTGGTGGAAGGGTTGAACATGCTGTCGCGCCGGGCGCGGCGCAAGCGTGAAGGCGCCTAGGTCAGGCCGAGGGTGAGGAAGCGGGGCGGTTGTCGGGCTTGTTGAGCGGTTTGGGCTGGACGGCGGGTGGCACGGGGTGATGATGACGGCGCGCGATGCGCATCACGCCCCACAGCATGGCGGCCGCCACCAGCAACCAGGCGCCGATCATCATGACGATGGCCACGGTCAGGCTCATACGTGCCTCCTCAGGCAATCAACGGTCTTTACAGCTGACAGTCTAGCCGGTGGCGTGTTTCAGGCTATTGACCGAAGGTCGCACGGCTTGGGCTATTTGGCTCTATCTCTTGTAGGAAACTACCGGCAAAGGCTATACCCCGGTGCACGCCGGGCCTATCATCAGGGCCCCGGCCGCCGGATGGGCGGCGTTTGACCCGAGAGTGAGGCTATTTTGCAGGGACGTTCCCGTTTACCGACCCCTTTGCTCACGTTGTTCGCGCCGGTGCTGGTGGTGCTCGCCGTCGCCGGTTGCGCGGGCCACAAACCGCCGGCCCCACCGATCAAGGGGTTGCCGGACCGGGTGGAGCTCAATAGCGTGCCGTTCTTTCGCGGCGACACCGAGCAGGGTGCTTCCATGGCCTTGGCCAGCGCGCTGTCGCAACAGGGCGTGATCATCACACCGGGTTTGCTGGACAAGTCCCTGCACCTGCCGGGAGGTGAGGACCGCCTGCAGGCCTCGCTGGCCGCCACGGCCCAGGCGTATGGCATGGTGGTGTACCCGCTGCAGGACGACCTGCCCGCGCTGTTCACCCAGGTGGCCGCCGGCTACCCGGTGCTGCTGCGCTATACGCAAGGTTCGATCTGGACCAGCCCGCGCTATGCCTTGCTGGTGGGGTATGACCGCTACAAGCAGCACGTGCTGCTGCGCTCGGGCAACGAGCGGCGCAAGCTGATGGATTTCGCCAGTTTCAGTTCGGCCTGGAAGGATGCCGGGCACTGGGCGGTGCTGGTGCAGAAACCCGGGCAACTGCCGGCCAACGTCGACCGCCAGCGCTGGCTGAAGGCTGCCAATGACCTGGGCCAGGCTGGCCAGGAACAGGCGGCGTCGCAGGCCACCCGAGCCTTGAGCGGCCAGTAACGCAAAACGGCACCCTGGGGTGCCGTTTTCGCTGTCTCAGAAGCCCAGGCGGTCGCGCAGGCTGTAGTACCAGGCGCCCAGCGCAGTCAATGGGGTACGCAGCAACTGGCCGCCGGGGAACGGGTAGTGCGGCAGCTCGGCGAAGGCGTCGAAGCGCTCGGCCTGGCCGCGCAGGGCCTCGGCCAGCACTTTGCCTGCCAGGTGGGTGTAGGTCACGCCGTGGCCGCTGCAGCCCTGGGAGTAATAGATGTTGTCGCCCAGGCGGCCAACCTGGGGCAGGCGCGACAGGGTCAGCAGGAAGTTGCCGGTCCACGCGTAGTCGATCTTCACGTCCTTGAGCTGCGGGAAGGCCTTGAGCATTTTCGGGCGGATGATCGCCTCGATGTTGGCCGGGTCGCGGGCGCCGTAGACCACGCCGCCCCCGAAAATCAGGCGCTTGTCGGCGGACAGTCGGTAGTAGTCCAGCAGGTAGTTGCAGTCCTCCACGCAGTAATCCTGCGGCAGCAGGGTCTGGGCCAATTCGTCGCTCAGGGGTTCGGTGGTGATCACCTGGGTGCCGCAGGGCATGGATTTGGACGCCAGTTCTGGCACCAGGTTGCCCAGGTAGGCGTTGCCCGCGACAATCACGAACTTGGCGCGGACCCGACCGTGGGGCGTGTGCACCACGGGGTTGGGGCCGCGTTCGATGCGCACGGCCGGTGACTGTTCATACAGTATGCCACCCAGCGACTCCACGGCCGCGGCTTCGCCCAGGGCCAGGTTCAGCGGGTGAATATGGCCGCCGCTCATGTCGAGCATGCCGCCCACGTATTGGTCGCACGCCACCACTTCACGAATGCGCCGTTGGTCCATCAATTCCAGCTGGGTGTGGCCGTAGCGCTCCCAGAGGCGTTTCTGGGACTCCAGGTGGCCCATCTGCTTGCTGGTGATGGCGGCGAACACACCCCCGTCCTTCAGGTCGCACTGAATGTTGTACTTGGCCACGCGCTCACGGATGATGCGCCCACCCTCGAAGGCCATCTTGCCCAGCAGTTGCGCCTGCTTGGGCCCCACGGTGCGTTCGATGACGTCGATGTCGCGGCTGTAGCTATTGACGATCTGGCCGCCGTTGCGCCCTGAGGCGCCAAAACCGACCTTGGCGGCTTCGAGTACGGTAACCTTGAAGCCGTTCTCTAAAAGAAACAGTGCGCTGGAGAGGCCAGTGTAGCCAGCGCCGATAATGCACACGTCAGTTTGCACCTCATCCTGCAAGGACGGGCGTGAAGGCGCGGCATTGGCTGATGCGGCGTAGTAGGACTGTGGGTAGGGGGTGTTCGCCATTGCTGCAACCTCTGTTTTATATTTTTGACGTGTTGGCAGATCGTACCTGAGATGAAATCCGTATTCCAGCGCTAACTTGAAACCCTCTGTTTTGGAAAAAATTCGGATATTTCAGTAGGTTAGGCTAAAAATACGTTGACACACCCGCGCAGATCCGTAGAATACCGCCCTACAGCAGGCACGTAGCTCAGTTGGTTAGAGCACCACCTTGACATGGTGGGGGTCGTTGGTTCGAGTCCAATCGCGCCTACCAAACAAAATCCGCTCTGCTGGGCGGTGTGAAAAAGGCGACCTTCAGGGGTCGCCTTTTTCGTTTGCCTGAAGAAAACCCGGCGCGGCAAACCCTGTGCGCAGGTGGTAGAGTCCGCCCCTGACCAAACATGAGGGAACACTATGCGTAAGCTGTTGAGTGCCGTGCTGCTGGTTTCGCTGGGCGGCTGCATGTCGGCAAACATGGACCAGGCGCGCAGTCAGGGTGCCTTCCGTACCTTTACCTCGCAAAAGCCGGCCAAGGATGTTGCCCAGTGCATCGAATACTCCTGGCAAGACGAAGTGCTGTCAGGCGCCGCTGCCGACTCCCACACCGAGCCTGGCAAGGAGGGTGGCCTGACCGTCATGGTGGACTCGAAGAATTTTGCCGACGTGCGCCAGGTCGGTGCCGGCAGCTCGGTGGCCTACTTTGCTGAACAGGGCGTGCCGTTGTCGAACCGCCGGTTGGCGGCGCTGAGTACCTGCTTGTAAAGTGCGCGAACTGAGGGGCGGGAGAAGCCTATCAGGTGATCATGATCGCGATGTCCTGTTCAAGTGTGGTCGCGGCCGTGTTGTTGGGTATCACCACCTACTCGGCCTCCACCGACGAGCTGGGTGTGCTCAACCGCCAGAAGACATCCTCCTGGGGGCGTTGGCCATGGCGTGGGCCTCCGTCATGTCGGCATGCTCGACTGTCGCCCTGCCGCTTCAGGTATCGGCGCGCCGGCGGGCCAGTGAATGAGGCTGGCAGGCCCGGCCTAGACTCCTTGTGAACAGGGGTTGCAGGGGGCTATAGTCAGGCCGGGTCTGGCAGGGAACGCCGCGGCAAATCCTGTGGTGCTGCTAGAATGAAGGGTGCAGTCCCCTCGTGGAGGTCTCATCGTGCGCACGCTTTCTCTGATGATGGTTGCCCTGGCGCTAGCCGGTTGTGGCGACAGCGCAGTACAGAACGCCCACAAGGCCGTGGCCTACCAGTTGCAGGACCCGGGGTCAGCACAGTTTCGTGCCGACCGCGAGTTGGCCGATGGCAGTGTCTGTGGCGAGGTCAACGGCAAGAACAGTTACGGTGCCTATTCAGGCTTCGGCCATTACCTGGCGCGCAAGCAGGCAGATGGTTTCCAGGTGACATTGGACCCCCAGGCCAGCAATGCCAGCGCTGCAAATACATGCGGCTACCCGTTGGTTGCCGCTGCGGCGCCTGCACCCGTCCCATCAACGACTGCCACCCCGGCAACCAGCACCAAGGGCGTCGGCGACATCGCCGGCGTGAAGTGGTCGGTGCAACTGGTCTCGACCAGTGCGGGCTCGGCGCGCCTGTTGAGCCAGAAGCTCAAGGGGTACGGTTACACCGCGTATATCACCCACGAGGATACGGTAAGTCGCGTTTATGTAGGGCCCTTCGACTCGCGCTCGCAAGCTACCCAGAAGCTGGACCAACTGCGCCGTGACCACAAGATGCGCGGTGTGATCGTGCGCTATCGCGGGGTGGGCGACCTGCCCGCTGCTTCGGTGGCCCACGGTTAATCGATGCCGTTCACGCCATCGTCGATGATGATTTCCGGCTCGTCGGCCAACACCTCTTCGGTGTCCAGGTTGGCTTCGCCTTCGTCTGCGTCGTTGAGCGGTGCTTCGTCACCGTGATCGAAATCGGGGTCCGGGTTCATGCGCTGTTACTCCCAAGGGGCCGTTACTGTGTTCGAGCGGCCCCGGGGGAGAGGGTTCAAGCCATCGGTCAGCCCGGGCTTACAGCTCGATTTCGTTGAAGCTGCAATATTCCTCCCAGCTCATGCCCAGGGTCTCGGCAACTTCCTGATGCACTTCAAGCCGCATGGCCTTGAGTTCCTCCGGGGAGGTAGCGACCAGCTCCAGGGTCAGCTCCCAGGGCTCGATACCCTGCTCTTCGGCCTGGTCATCGAAGGCCCATTGAATCTGCTGTTCTTGTTCCTTGGCGCTCAAGTCTTTGATTTCGGCGAGCAACTGCGGCTGGCTGGCGGCGAATTTTTCCAGGGCGAGCTGGCTGCGGGTTTCTTTGGGAATCATGGTGGTCTCTGATCAGGCGGTGAAAAGCCTGGCCATTATCGACCAGAGGCGCGGTGGCGGGAAGTGCGCGCGGCCGCTACCTGCATAGCGAACAGTGTTAAAATCGGCGGATCATTTTCGGGAGGTCGGCGCGTGCGCAAATTGATGGCTGTGGGTGCGGTATTGATGTTGTCGGGCTGTGGCAGTGCGGTCGAGGAGTCGGCGAAGGCGGTGCTGTTGCATCTGGACAACCCCAAGACCGCGCGTTTCACCAACGTGCGCACCACGCCAAAGGGGGATGTCTGTGGCCAGGTGCGGCAGAAGGACGCCTCGGGCAAATTCGAAGGCTACCGCAATTACGCCGCCATCAAGACCGAGGACGGCTTCACTGCGGTCATCGACGAAGACGGCAACAACCCCAAGGTGCGCCAGGTGTGCGGCGAAGGCCAGGAGGTGGCCCAGGCAACCGATACGCCGGCTGCCGTCGAGTCGGCCAGCGGCTGGGAAGTGCAGATTGTCGCCGGTGCCAACATGGGGGCGCTCAGTGACATGACCTCGCGCCTGATCGAGAACGGTTTCATTGCCAGCGTGGCCGATCGCGATGGCAAGCAGACGGTCTTCCTGGGGCCTTTCAAGACCCGTGATGAGGCCGAGCAGAAGCGTGCGCAATTGCTGGCGGCCCAGGGCATCAAGTCGGTGGTGGCGCCGCACCAGGCCAACTGACTGGCCGCGCGGGGCGCGGTTCGCCTACACTCGGGCTCCACTGCACAAGGAGTAGCAGCCCATGACTGGCCCCGCCGACGAGATCCGCATTGAACCCGCGACCCCTTTGCACGCCCAAGGGCTGGCCGAGCTTTATGGCCACCCGGCCGTGACGCGCCAGGTGCTGCAGATGCCCTGGGCAAGCGCGGAGGTATGGAGCAAGCGCCTGGCGACGGGCGCCGACAGCGAGCGGCGGGTAGCGCTGGTGGCTACGGAACAGGGGCACGTAGTGGGGCATTGTTCGCTCTGGCAGAGCGAGCGCGTACGCTTGGCCCACAGTGGCTCCATAGGGATGGGCGTGGCGCCGCGCTGGCAGGGCAAGGGCGTGGGAACGCGCCTGATGAGTGCCGTGCTGGAGGTGGCGGACAACTGGATGGGGCTGCGTCGGGTGGAGCTGACGGTGTACACCGACAACGAGCCTGCGCTGGCCCTGTACGGCAAGTTCGGTTTCGAGGTGGAAGGTGAACTGCGCGATTACGCCCTGCGTGACGGCCGGCTGACCAATGTCTACAGCATGGCGCGGCTGCGCAGCCCACACCCCTGACCCTTAGCGACGTGCGCGTTCGTGGCGCACGCAGCCTTCATGGTAGGTCTTGCCCACGGCGGCCGGTCGCATGCGCGAGCGGCTGTGGTAGGTCTGTTCGGTAATGCCCATGGCCATGCTGCGCATCCATGGCTGGCTGAAGCGCTGGTGCGCCAGCTTGCGCCGAGCACTGTACAGCGTCACGCCCGACAGTTTCTCCTGCTGGGCATGGCGGGCCACATCGGCGCCCCATTTGCACATTTGCACTTCGTGCCGGTCCAGATTCCTGGCCATGGCCGAATTGGCGGTGGCCGCCAGCAGCAGGGTTGCCAGGGTCAAGCCTAAGCGTCGCATAGGTCCTCTCATTTCACTTGTTGAATTTCTGCCTGCTGCCAGTCCCACAAAGGGCTGGCAGCTCGTTGGGTGTGCTGAAGCGACTGTCAGCGGCAATTACCGGCAATGTGGTAATGCGCCGCGAGCGCCGCTGCTTCGCTGTCGAATTCCACTCGGTTCTTCGCCGCGATGGTGTTGTACGACGGGCAGTCCGGGCGGTGGTAGGTCTGGGAGGTGCGGTTACCGCGCACCGGCCCACTGGCGGCTTGGGTGCCGGCGGCGCTGGCCACCTGTGGTTTGCTGGCAGGTACGCTGGTGGCCGCGAATGGGGTCGCCTTGCCGCTGGCCTTGCCGCCCATGACGGCGTCCAGGAAGATCGGCGCATGGTCGGAGACGCTGGAGCGCCCCTTGGCGTTGCTCATTTTCAGGTAGCCGGGGTAATCGAACACCTGCACGCTCTTGACCTTGATGGTGCTCTCGTTGGCCACGAAGATGTTGTCGTAGAGGTTGGAGAATTGGCCATCGGTGGTGGACAGGGTGCTGGCGCCTTGCAGCATCAGTGGCCGCGCGCTGGTGCGCAGGCCGGCCCACGCAGTAGAGGTGGGCGGAGTGTTGAAGTCGCCCATCAGCATGATGTTGGTGTTGCCGTCATACACGCTCTTGAGCCAGTCCCAGTAATCCCCCAGCACGGCGATTTCCTTGGTGCGGTCGGCCACGGTCTTGCCGTAGTGAATGTGCACGGTGGCAGCGACGAAGGCGGTGTTGTCTTTCAGGTTACGGAAACGCGCCGAATAGGGTTCGCGCTCGAAGTGGTCGCCCTTGTCCAGGTAGGTCACGGCGCCATCCTCATAGGCCACGGCATCGTCACGCCAGACGAAACCATACATCTCCTTGTAGGAGCTGCGCCCGGTAGCGTGGGAGGCCATCGCCGACCACTTGGTGCCGGTGGCCTGCTCCAGGGCTTTTTGCAGGGCGGCCAGGCCGTCCTCGTTCATCAGTTCCTGCACAGCGAGAAAATCGACGTTCTGTGCCACCTTGGCGATGCTGGCGAAGTCCTTGCCGGGGCGCACGCTGAGGTGCTCCAGGTTCCAGGTGCCAATGCGTACATCGGCAAACGCCTGGCCGCAGACAAGCATCAGCGCCAGCAGCGCCGTGGTTAGTGTTCTGAACATGCATGCTTCCAATCAAAAAACGAGGGGAGGGCGCGTGCCTGGCAGGCGCGCACCGGTGAGCAGTGGGGCGGTCGGGTTCAGTCTTCCTTGGGCACGACCCAGAAAATCTGTACACCGCCGTCATCCCGCCAGGCGAGGGTAACGTTGTCGTTCTCGCCGATCTCCTCCAGCAACTGCGCCCAGTCCTCGGGCGATTCGTGCTCCAGCTTGAAGATCAGCGCCGACTTGGCTTTCTGGGCCGTGGGCGCGTTGATGATCTTCGAGATACGCACGCCGAGCTGTTGGTAACTGTCGAGCGGGGAGGGGGAGGTGGTGGCCACGAAGCGTTCCTTATTTTGCTGTATGCGCATACAGTATTTTACTGTAGGCATTTTCGCAACTGGTCGACTGAAGAAGAGCGCTTGTGACAGTGGAAAAGGGGATTTGCTGCGCGGGAGGAAGGTTTTTTTTGCGAAGTGCCTTGGCGGTGTGCGCTCAAGTCGTTGCGGTTGTGGAAATCGGGCGGCGCTCGACTCCGAGAGCGCTGCAAAACCCGAGTCCCCCCGTTGACAAATAACCCCAACCCTACTCATAGTCTGATAACGCAAACGTTTGCGCTGAATTCTTCTGCTTTAACCTTTCAGCTCGACGCTGCGCACCTCAGCTTGCACAAAAATAATCATAAGCTTGGAGTGACCCCATGAAATTGCCAGTCGCTGGACGTTTTCTCGCCGCATCCCTGTTGGCCGCCGCCTGTGCGGTCGCGCCCCTGTCTCAAGCCGTTGCCGACACCGCCAAGCCAAAAGTGGCGCTGGTGATGAAGTCGCTCGCCAATGAATTCTTCCTCACCATGGAAGACGGCGCCAAGGACTACCAGAAAAGCCATCCAGCCGATTTTGACCTGATTTCCAACGGAATCAAGGACGAATCCGACACCGCCAATCAGATTCGCATCGTCGAGCAGATGATCGTCTCCAAGGTCGACGCCCTGGTCATCGCGCCTGCCGACTCCAAGGCGCTGGTGCCGGTGATCAAGAAGGCCATGGATGCTGG
The DNA here is from genome assembly GCF_029623465.1 of Pseudomonas sp. RIT-To-2. Lineage (NCBI taxonomy): Bacteria > Pseudomonadati > Pseudomonadota > Gammaproteobacteria > Pseudomonadales > Pseudomonadaceae > Pseudomonas > Pseudomonas sp. RIT-To-2. The sequence goes on from NZ_JAPYKM010000031.1 coordinate 20,952, forward strand.
TATCACGGTCATCAACATCGACAACCAGCTGGACCCGGCCGTGCTCAAAAGCAAGGACATCAGTGTGCCGTTCGTGGGCCCCGACAACCGCAAGGGCGCGCGTCTGGTAGGCGAGTACCTGGCCAAGCAACTGAAAGCCGGCGACCAGGTGGGCATCATCGAAGGGGTGCCGACCACCACCAATGCCCAGCAGCGCACCGCGGGCTTCAAGGATGCGATGGACGCCGCGGGCATGAAGATCGTCTCCACCCAATCGGGTAACTGGGAAATCGACAAGGGCAATGCCGTCGCCTCGGCGATGCTCAATGAATACCCTGACCTCAAGGCGCTGCTGGCGGGTAATGACAGCATGGCCCTGGGCGCCGTGTCGGCCGTGCGCGCCGCCGGCAAGGCGGGCAAGGTGCAAGTGGTGGGCTACGACAACATCAATGCCATCAAACCGATGCTCAAGGACGGTCGCGTGCTGGCCACGGCCGACCAGTTCGCCGCCAAGCAGGCGGTGTTCGGTATTCAGGCAGCGCTGAAGATGCTCAAGCACGAACCGGTCGACGGCGCCGCCAATGGCGTGATCGAAACCCCGGTGGAACTGGTCACCAAGCCCTGAGCTTTCCTTGCACTGCCGCGCCTGCCCGTTCCGGGCGGGCGCCTGGAGAATCGCTATGTCAGCTGCTGCCCCGAACGTCGTACTCTCGGTCAGTGGTATCGGTAAGACCTACGCCCAGCCGGTGCTGTCGGGCATCGACCTGAGCCTGGTGCGCGGGGAGGTGCTGGCCCTGACCGGGGAAAATGGCGCCGGCAAGAGCACCTTGTCCAAGATCATCGGTGGCCTGGAAACCGCTACCACGGGTGAAATGCAGTATCAGGGCCAGGCATACCGCCCCGGCAGTCGCGCGGCGGCTGAAGCGTTGGGCGTGCGCATGGTCATGCAGGAACTCAATCTGCTGCCGACCCTGTCGGTGGCGGAAAACCTGTTCCTCGACAACCTGCCCAGCCGCGCCGGCTGGATCGACCGCAAGCGCTTGCGCGAAGCGGCCGTGCAGGCCATGGCGCAGGTAGGCCTGGAGGCCATCGACCCGGATACCCTGGTGGGTGAGCTGGGTATCGGCCATCAGCAGATGGTGGAAATCGCCCGCAACCTGATTGGCGATTGCCACGTGCTGATCCTTGACGAACCTACCGCCATGCTGACCTCGCGGGAGGTGGAAATGCTCTTCGAGCAGATCGCCCGCCTGCAGGCCCGTGGCGTGGCCATCGTCTACATCTCCCACCGCCTGGAAGAGCTGGCGCGGGTGGCCCAGCGCATCGCCGTGCTGCGCGACGGCCAGTTGGTGTGCGTCGACGACATGAGTCGCTATGACAGCGAGCAACTGGTCAACCTCATGGTCGGCCGCGAGCTGGGCGAGCACATCGACCTGGGCGTGCGGCAAATCGGCGGCCCTGTGCTTGCGGTGAAAAACCTCAGCCGCGCGGGCAAGGTTCATGACGTGTCCTTCGAGGTGCGCAAAGGCGAGATCTTCGGTATTTCCGGGCTGATCGGCGCCGGGCGCACCGAGTTGCTGCGCCTGATCTTCGGCGCCGACATGGCCGACAGCGGGCAGGTGGAGGTAGGCGAGCCGCTGCGCAAGGCGGCCATCCGTTCGCCTGCCGACGCCGTGGCCCATGGCATTGCCCTGATCACCGAAGACCGCAAGGGCGAAGGCCTGCTGCTGTCACAGTCCATCAGCGCCAACATCGCCCTGGGCAACATGCCAGCCATCTCGGCGGCGGGGGTGGTGCACAGTGGTTCCGAGCGCCAGTTGGCCCAACGGCAGATCCAGGCCATGCACATCCGCAGTTCAAGCCCGGACCAGCTGGTGTCGCAATTGTCCGGCGGCAACCAGCAGAAGGTGGTCATCGGCCGCTGGCTGGAGCGCGACTGCTCGGTGTTGCTGTTCGACGAGCCCACGCGAGGCATCGATGTGGGCGCCAAGTTCGACATCTATGCCTTGCTGGGTGAGTTGACGCGCCAGGGCAAGGCCCTGGTGGTGGTGTCCAGCGACCTGCGCGAACTGATGCTGATCTGTGACCGCATTGGTGTGCTCTCGGCGGGGCGCCTGATCGATACCTTCGAGCGTGACCACTGGACCCAAGACCAACTGCTGGCAGCCGCCTTTGCCGGTTATCAAAAACGAGATGCGCTGGTCAGCGATACAGCGCCCAGGAACCCTGCATGAAAACTTCCGTATTACCTGATGCGAAGCCCGCGGCCAGGCGCAGCGGCACCTACTTCGGCCTGGGCACCTACTTGGGCCTGGCCGGTGCCTTGCTGGCGATGATCATCCTGTTCTCGCTGCTCAGCGACCATTTCCTGTCCTACAACACTTTCAGTACCCTGGCCAACCAGATCCCCGACCTGATGGTGCTGGCGGTGGGCATGACCTTCGTGCTGATCATCGGTGGCATCGACCTGTCGGTTGGCTCGGTGCTGGCCCTGGCGGCCTCGGCGGTCAGCGTGGCGATCCTTGGCTGGGGCTGGAGCGTATTGCCGGCCGCGCTGCTGGGCATGGGCTGCGCGGCGCTGGCCGGCACCGTCACCGGTTCCATCACCGTGGCGTGGCGCATCCCATCATTCATCGTGTCGCTGGGGGTGCTGGAAATGGCCAGGGGCGTGGCCTACCAGATGACCGATTCGCGCACAGCGTACATCGGCGATGCCTTTGCCTGGTTGTCCGACCCCATTGCCGTCGGCATCTCGCCGTCGTTCATCATTGCCCTGGTGGTGATCATCGTGGCTCAGGCAGTGTTGACCCGCACGGTGTTCGGCCGCTACCTGATCGGCATCGGCACCAACGAAGAGGCGGTACGGTTGGCGGGGATCAACCCCAAGCCTTACAAGATCCTGGTATTTTCGCTGATGGGGCTGCTGGCTGGCCTGGCGGCGCTGTTCCAGATTTCCCGCCTGGAAGCCGCCGACCCGAATGCCGGCTCTGGCCTGGAGTTGCAAGTAATCGCCGCGGTGGTGATCGGCGGTACCAGCCTCATGGGCGGGCGCGGTTCGGTGATCAGCACCTTCTTCGGCGTGTTGATCATTTCGGTGCTGGCGGCGGGGTTGGCGCAGATCGGCGCTACCGAGCCGACCAAGCGCATCATTACCGGCGCCGTGATCGTGGTTGCGGTGGTGCTCGACACCTACCGTAGCCATCGCGCGCGCAAGCGGAGCTGAGCCATGGCGACGATCAAAGATGTTGCCGCGTTGGCAGGCATTTCCTACACCACGGTGTCCCATGTGTTGAACAAGACGCGGCCCGTGAGCGAGCCGGTGCGCCTCAAGGTCGAAGCGGCCATCGCCACGCTCGATTACGTGCCCAGTGCCGTGGCGCGCTCGCTGAAAGCGCGCAGCACGGCCACCATTGGCCTGCTGGTACCCAATAGCACCAACCCGTATTTCGCGGAGCTTGCCCGAGGCATCGAAGACTGCTGCGAGCGCAATGGTTACTGCGTGATTCTGTGCAACTCTGATGACGACCCGCAAAAACAGCGCAGCTACCTGCGCGTGTTGCTGGAGAAGCGCGTCGATGGCCTGATCGTGGCCTCGGTGGGCAAGGATGGCGACTTGCTCAGTAGCCTGGCGGCCGTGCGCACGCCCATGGTGATCGTCGACCGCAGCCTTGATGGGGTGGAGGCTGACCTGGTGCGCATCGACCATGAGTTGGGCGGTTACCTGGCGACCCGTCACCTGCTGGAGCTGGGGCATCGCGACATCGCCTGCATCAACGGTCCGGCCGACACCAGTGTCGCGCAGATGCGCCAGGCCGGGTACCAGCGGGCATTGGCCGAATTCGATGTGGAGCCGGGCCCCGGCCGCCTGGTCGAGACCGACTTCACTGGCCCCGGCGGCTACCAGGCGGTCGGCCCCTTGCTCGATGGCCCCGAGCGGCCCACGGCAATATTCGCCGCCAACGACATGATTGGCATGGGGGTGTTACGGGCCGCTGCCGAGCGCGGGATTCGCGTGCCGGGAGAGTTGTCGGTGATCGGTTTCGACGACATCCAATTGTGCCGCTATGTGTACCCGGCGTTGACCACGGTCGGTCAGTCTATCCGTCAACTCGGGGAGCAGGCGGCCGAACGGCTGCTGGCGCGCATTGCGGGCAGTGTGGGCGAGGGCGTGGCTCAGCAGATCGTCGCTCCCAGTATCGTGTTGCGCGAGTCCACAGCGCCGCGCACAGACCTTTTCAATGAATACCGCTGAATCAGGGTGCAGGCACATGCAAGCGAAAGTCGTGGTTGTAGGCAGTTTGAACATGGACCTGGTGGCCCGCGCGGCGCGCTTGCCGCAGCCCGGCGAGACCGTGGTGGGGACGTCGTTCGCCACAGTGCCGGGTGGCAAGGGCGCCAATCAGGCGGTGGCCGCTGCACGGCAGGGCGCACCGACAGCGATGATCGGCTGCGTGGGCGATGACGCCTATGGTGAGCAATTGCGCGGCGCGCTGCTGGCCGAGGGCATCGACTGCCAGGCCGTGGCCACGGTGGCTGGGGTCAGCAGCGGGGTGGCGCTGATCGTGGTGGACGATGCCAGCCAGAACAACATCGTGATCGTCGCCGGGGGGAACGGCGAAGTCACGCCTCAGCGGGTGGAAGCCGCCGACGCATTGCTGCGCCAGGCCGACGTTCTGGTCTGTCAGCTCGAAGTGCCCATGGAAACCGTGGGGTTCGCCCTCGAGCGTGGCCGCGCACTGGGCAAGACCGTGATCCTCAACCCGGCGCCCGTCAGTGCGCCGCTGCCCATGCAGTGGTACCCGGCGGTTGACTACCTGATCCCCAACGAAAGCGAAGCCTTTGCCCTGACCGGGGTGCGCGTCGACTCGGTGGCCAGCGCCGAGCAGGCAGCGGCTCAATTGCGGGCCGCTGGCGCAGGCAAGGTCATCATTACCCTGGGTGCGCTGGGCTTGCTGTTCGCCGATGGCAGTGGTCTTCAGCACTTCGCGGCGCCGAAGGTCCGGGCAGTGGACACCACGGCGGCGGGCGATACGTTCGTCGGCGCGTTCGCCGCCGCGCTGGCCCGTGGGAAAGGGGAGCGCGAGGCTATCGCGGTCGGCCAGGTAGCGGCTGCGCTATCGGTAACCCGTGCCGGCGCACAGCCGTCGATTCCATCGCTTGCTGAGGTCAGGGGGTTCAAACCGTCATGAAGAAGACACCGTTGCTCAACATTGCCCTCTCACGGCTGATCGCATCCTTGGGGCACGGCGACCTGGTCGTGATTGGTGACGCAGGGCTGCCTGTGCCGCCCGGGGTGGAATTGATCGACCTGGCACTGACCCCCGGGGTTCCGGATTTCATCGGCACCCTGAGTGTGGTGCTCAGTGAAATGCAGGTGGAGCGCCATGTGCTGGCCGAGGAGATCTTCGCCAAGGCGCCGCCGGCGTTGGCGGGCCTGGAGCGTTTGAACAAAGAGAGGGCTTTGGGTGCGCGCGAGGCCATCGCGCACGAGGACTTCAAGCAATTGACCCGCCAGGCGCGAGCGGTGGTGCGAACTGGCGAATGTCAGCCCTACAGCAATATCATTCTGGTAGCAGGCGTGACTTTCTGACCTTGCACACCTTGCAGTAGCGGCGGCGCATGGGGTGCGCCAGACCCTGCGTGGCGCGTTCGACGCAGGTCACCGGTATCAACCCGGCAGGGAGGATGGCTCTGCCTCCGCGGGCCTGGGCGGTGCGGTGTAATGGCTGTGCTCCCCGGCATACTTTCCGAACACCTGCTCGATAAACGACAGCGCGCCCGGGGTGCCCAGCTCCTTGACCAGCAGGTCAATGGCAATGATCGCCAGTTCTTCAGGGTTGCCCGGGCTATAGGAACACTGGCCCTGGGGCCACTTGGCTTTGATGTCGGCGTCTACGGTTACGTTGGCCATGGTGCAGAAGCTACCTGAGCAGAAGAAGTGGCATGAGTGCAGTCAGTAAACCATCTGCCGCGGTTTTTGGCACTCCTACTTAGGCATAAAGCCATGATCGTGCCAAACTGGCGCTTATTTGCCTGGCTGGAACCACCCTGTGCGCATTGATCTGAATGACCCGAATGACTTTACCCTCGACGCTGTGCGGCGGCTGATCGCCGCTGGCGACAACGACGTGCACAACCAGTTGCGGGTCAGCAAGGCCGGGCTTGCCTGGCTGTCCACGACGGTTGGCGGCACGGGCATCGAGGGGCTGAGCTTTCGTCTGGAGACCTGGGCCAAGGGTTCTGGCTGCGTAGGGCCGGTCGCCGCGTGCGATGACGTATGGGTGTGCCAGATATTCAATGCCCTGAAGCAGAACTGGCCCAATCCGCCGCTGGATTACATCGACGTTTATTAACATTTGGACACGATTGCGCCGCGCCGCCATGGCCGGGGTGGGGCAGACTTGTCGTTTCATGCAACCTGGCGGTCATCGAGTTGTCGCACAGGGGCAGATCTTATTTCTCACAAGGAGGCTTCATGTCCTGCATGCGTGCATCATGGGTGACCCTGCTGGCGGCACTGGCCCTGGCGGGTTGTGCGTCGAATGGCGGTGGTTCGGGTAACACGGAGTCGGCCGCGGCCAGTGCGCCAGCGGCGGTGTCGGATGGGCGTTGCCACGCCGAAGGTGCGCAATTTGCCGTAGGCAAGCCTGCCACGCCGCAATTGCTTGAGCAGGCGCGTAGCCGTTCGGGCTCGCAGGTGGCTCGAATCCTCAAGCCCAACGATGTCATGACCCTGGAGTACCGTTCTGACCGGCTGAACCTAAATGCCGATGGCACTGGCAACGTCACCCGCGTCAACTGCGGCTGATGCCCCATTCGCTCAAACGCCAGGCACAAAAAAACCCGTCATGAAGACGGGTTTTTTTTAGCTCGGGAGATTACTCGCCGCGAACTTGAGCAGCTTGCATGCCCTTTTGGCCTTTCTCAGCCACGAACGAAACGGTCTGGCCTTCTTTCAGGCTTTTGAAACCGTCGGATTCGATAGCTTTGAAGTGTACGAACAGGTCGTCACCGCCACCTTGAGGAGTGATGAAGCCGAAGCCTTTCTCATCGTTGAACCACTTTACGGTGCCGGTTTGGCGATTAGACATGGTGTATCTCCAAGAAACATATTAAGTAGTGCTGTGCTGCTCAGGCCAACTGGGCACACGGAGGTATCATAGTCTAATTGTTCGACTGAATAGCTCTTTAGATGCGCATTTGTCTCAGCTATTTTTTCGCTCTCGCCCCCCGGAAGCCGTCAGACCCTTGATTTTATTGGGTTTGGCGGAAAAAGCAGGGGCAAAAAAAAGCCGAAAAAAAACACAGATTTTCACCCGTCACGACCTGTTTTCAGGTCGCGAGGGGGTGCCGGGCGCACGCAGGGCACGAAAACGGGTCAGTTTTTGGTCCGGCAGCTGGCGGCCGCGTCCATCATTTTCTTCTGCAAAGCAGCCGGCACCCCGTTGCTGGAGTCGGCCACCTGCTTGAGCTCGGCGGTGCTCAGCTTGGCGGTGATGGCCTTGTCGCTGCACTCGCAGGCGGCTTTGGCCTTGTCGGCAGTGGCGTGTTCGCCGGCCGATTTCTCGCATTGAGACAGGAACTGGGTTTGCGCACCCGCTGGCCACTCACCCGCGCTGGCCAGTGGGGGCAAGGTGATCGCGGCGCAGGCGGCCAGGGACAGGAAAAGCGATTGAAGACGCATACCGTAATGCTCCTTTTTCAGGCTGATTCGACATGTAGCTTGCTTTTCATCAGAGTGAAGGTCGGCTGGCAAGTTCCTGCAAGCTCTGCGCAACCGACCACTCATCGGTCATTATCTATGCTATTGTGGGCGCCCTCGACAGGTGTGGTTGCTCCTTTGGCAACCGCGGTGGCGAGGTACCTTTTCATTACTATTCCAGTCACTCTGGTTCGGTCCTGGTTGGCCTAGCGGCTCCTGCCACTGTGAGGCAGGCATACCGCCGAATCTTGTACTGGCTCATCCCAACCCACGTGACCTTTGGTAGGGGTCACCACTAGGAGAGGAGGCGCCATGCCCATCATTACTCTTCCCGACGGCAGTCAACGTTCCTTCGACCACGCGGTATCGGTCGCCGAAGTCGCCGCATCCATCGGCGCTGGTCTGGCCAAGGCCACCGTGGCCGGCAAGGTCGACGGCAACCTGGTCGACGCCAGCGACATGATCGAAAACGACGCCACCCTGCAGATCATCACCCCCAAGGACGAAGAGGGGCTGGAAATCATCCGTCACTCTTGCGCCCACCTGGTCGGCCACGCGGTCAAGCAGTTGTACCCCACCGCGAAGATGGTCATCGGGCCGGTCATCGATGAAGGCTTCTATTACGACATCGCCTACGAGCGTCCTTTCACCCCGGACGACATGGCCGCCATCGAACAGCGCATGCAGCAGCTGATCGAGACCGAATACGACGTGATCAAGAAAGTCACGCCGCGCGCCGAAGTCATCGAGGTGTTCAGCGCCCGTGGCGAGGACTACAAGCTGCGCCTGGTGGAGGACATGCCTGATACCCAGAGCATGGGCCTGTACTACCACGAAGAATACGTCGACATGTGCCGCGGCCCGCACGTGCCGAACACCCGTTTCCTCAAGTCGTTCAAGCTGACCAAGCTGTCGGGCGCCTACTGGCGTGGCGATGCCAAGAACGAGCAACTGCAGCGCGTGTACGGCACCGCCTGGGCTGACAAAAAGCAGCTGGCCGCCTACATCCAGCGCATCGAGGAAGCGGAAAAGCGCGACCACCGCAAGATCGGCAAGCGCCTGAACCTGTTTCACCTCCAGGAAGAAGCACCGGGCATGGTGTTCTGGCACCCGAACGGCTGGACCTTGTACCAGGTACTCGAGCAGTACATGCGCAAGGTGCAGCGCGACAACGGTTACCTGGAGATCAAGACGCCTCAGGTCGTTGACCGCAGCCTGTGGGAAAAGTCTGGCCACTGGGCCAACTACGCCGAAAACATGTTCACCACCGAGTCGGAAAACCGCGACTACGCCATCAAGCCGATGAACTGCCCATGCCATGTGCAGGTGTTCAACCAGGGCCTGAAGAGCTACCGCGAGCTGCCGATGCGCCTGGCCGAGTTCGGCGCGTGCCACCGCAACGAGCCCTCGGGCGCGCTGCACGGCATCATGCGCGTGCGTGGTTTCGTCCAGGACGACGCCCATATCTTCTGCACCGAAGAGCAGATGCAATCCGAGTCCGCTGCGTTCATCAAGCTGACCATGGACGTGTATTCGGACTTCGGCTTCAAGGATATTCAGCTGAAACTGTCCACTCGTCCTGAAAAGCGTGTAGGCAGCGACGAATTGTGGGATCGTGCCGAGTCCGCTTTGGCCGCCGCGCTGGACGCCGCGGGCCTGCCGTATGATCTGCAGCCGGGCGAGGGTGCTTTCTACGGTCCGAAAATCGAGTTTTCCCTGAAGGATTGCCTGGGTCGCGTCTGGCAGTGCGGTACGCTGCAACTGGACTTCAACCTGCCAATCCGCCTGGGCGCCGAGTACGTCTCCGAGGACAACAGCCGCAAGCATCCCGTGATGCTGCACCGTGCCATCCTGGGTTCGTTCGAGCGTTTCGTCGGCATCCTGATCGAGCACTATGAAGGTGCGTTCCCGGCCTGGTTGGCACCCACCCAGGCGGTGATCATGAATATCACTGATAAACAAGCTGATTTTGTTCATCAGGTGGAAAAAAATCTGACGGAAAGCGGGTTTCGTGCCAAGTCCGACTTGAGAAATGAAAAGATCGGCTTTAAAATCCGCGAGCATACCTTGCTCAAGGTTCCTTATCTCCTGGTCATCGGGGACAAGGAAGTCGAGACGCAAACTGTCGCTGTGCGTACCCGTGAAGGTGCAGACCTGGGCTCCATGCCCGTCGCCCAGTTCACCGAGTTCCTCGCACAAGCGGTTTCCCGGCGTGGTCGCCAAGATTCGGAGTAATAATTATTAAGCGTGAAATGAGACAAGATAAACGAGCTGCACCGAAAGCCCCGATCAACGAGAATATCTCGGCGCGCGAGGTTCGGTTAATTGGCGCTGACGGCGAGCAGGTTGGCATCGTCTCGATTGATGAAGCGCTTCGTATCGCTGAAGAAGCGAAGCTGGATCTGGTAGAAATTTCTGCCGACGCAGTCCCTCCGGTTTGCCGAGTCATGGACTACGGCAAATCGATCTTCGAGAAGAAGAAGCAGATTGCTGCGGCGAAGAAGAACCAGAAGCAGATCCAGGTAAAAGAAATCAAGTTTCGTCCAGGGACGGAGGAAGGGGATTACCAGGTAAAACTACGCAACCTGGTACGTTTCCTTAGTGATGGGGACAGGGCCAAGATTTCCTTGAGATTTCGCGGCCGTGAGATGGCGCATCAGGAGCTGGGTATGGAGCTGCTCAAGCGGGTCGAACAAGACCTGCTGGAGTACGGTTCCGTCGAACAGCATCCTAAGATGGAAGGACGCCAGCTGATCATGGTCATCGCCCCCAAGAAAAAGAAGTAACCACCAGGGCACGGCAGGCCTTGCGGTTATGTTTATCAACTGAATGCGGAGTATCCGAACATGCCAAAGATGAAAACCAAGAGTGGTGCAGCTAAGCGGTTCCTGAAAACCGCTAACGGCATCAAGCACAAGCACGCTTTCAAGAGCCACATCCTGACCAAAATGTCGACCAAGCGTAAGCGTCAACTGCGCGGTAGCAGCTTGCTGCATCCGTCGGACGTTGCAAAAGTCGAGCGCATGCTGCGCCTTCGTTAATTTCGGTCAAAGATAGAGGAAGTTACTCATGGCTCGTGTAAAGCGTGGCGTCATTGCCCGTAAGCGTCACAAAAAGATTCTGAAACTGGCTAAAGGCTACTACGGCGCGCGTTCGCGCGTATTCCGTGTAGCCAAGCAAGCGGTCATCAAGGCAGGCCAATACGCCTACCGCGACCGTCGCCAGAAGAAGCGTCAGTTCCGCGCTCTGTGGATCGCCCGTATCAACGCTGGTGCTCGTGTAAACGGTCTGTCCTACAGCCGTTTCATCGCTGGCCTGAAGAAAGCGTCCATCGAGATCGACCGTAAGGTTCTGGCTGATCTGGCAGTGAACGAAAAAGCGGCGTTTGCTGCGATTGTCGAGAAAGCTAAAGCCACTCTGGCCTAAGTACCCACGACAATCACCCGGGGCCGTTCCACGGCCTCTGGTGTTAAACGTCATAAACAGGGGAAGAGCCTTCAAGCTCTTCCCCTGTTTCGTATCTGGAGTCTGTACATGGAAAACCTGGATGCGCTGGTCTCTCAAGCTCTGGAGGCCGTGCAACACGCTGAAGACATCAATGCCCTGGAGCAGATCCGGGTTCACTTCCTTGGCAAGAAGGGCGAGCTGACTCAGGTGATGAAGACCCTGGGCAACCTGCCGGCCGATGAGCGCCCCAAAGTCGGCGCGCTGATCAACGAAGCCAAGGAGCGTGTCACAGAAGTCCTCAATGCACGCAAGGCGGCTTTCGAAGAGGCCGAACTGAGTGCCAAGCTCGCTGCCGAACAGATCGACGTGACCCTGCCGGGTCGTGGTCAGGAATCGGGCGGCCTGCACCCGATCACTCGCACCCTGGAGCGGATCGAGCAGTTCTTCACCCACATCGGCTACGGCATCGCCGAAGGCCCTGAGGTCGAAGACGACTACCACAACTTCGAGGCGCTCAACATCCCAGGCCACCACCCGGCCCGGTCGATGCACGACACCTTCTATTTCAATGCGAACATGCTGTTGCGCACCCACACCTCGCCGGTGCAGGTCCGTAGCATGGAATCTTCGCAACCACCGATTCGCATCGTCTGCCCCGGCCGGGTATACCGCAGCGACTCGGATATCACCCACTCGCCGATGTTCCATCAGGTCGAGGGGCTGCTGATCGACCGCGACATCAACTTCGCGGACCTGAAAGGCACCATCGAGGAATTCCTGCGGGTGTTCTTCGAGAAAGAGCTGGCGGTGCGTTTCCGTCCGTCCTACTTCCCCTTCACCGAGCCTTCGGCTGAAGTCGACATCCAGTGCGTGATGTGCAGTGGCAAAGGCTGCCGCGTGTGCAAGCAGACCGGCTGGCTGGAAGTCATGGGCTGCGGCATGGTCCACCCCAACGTGTTGCGCATGTCCGGTATCGACCCTGAAGAGTTCCAGGGCTTTGCCTTCGGCATGGGCGCCGAGCGCCTGGCGATGCTGCGTTACGGCGTCAATGACTTGCGCCTGTTCTTCGACAACGACTTGCGCTTCCTCGCGCAATTTCGCTAAACGAATTATTAGGAGAGCAGGATGAAATTCAGTGAAAATTGGCTGCGTGGCTGGGTAAGCCCGCAGGTCGAACGTGATGAGCTGGTGGCCCGCCTGTCGATGGCAGGGCTTGAAGTGGACAGCGTCACCGCCGCGGCCGGCGCCTTCACCGGCGTGATCGTTGGCGAAGTGCTGAGCACCGAGCAACACCCCGATGCCGACAAACTGCGTGTCTGCCAGGTCAGCAATGGCAGCGAGACCTTCCAGGTGGTGTGTGGCGCGCCGAACGTGCGCCCCGGCCTGAAGATCCCGTTCGCTACCCTGGGCGCCCAGTTGCCCGGCGATTTCAAGATCAAGAAAGCCAAGCTGCGGGGCGTGGAGTCCAACGGCATGCTGTGCTCCCAGTCCGAGCTGCAGATCGGCGAAGGTAACGACGGCTTGATGGAACTGCCGGCTGACGCGCCGGTGGGCGAAGACTTGCGCGTGTACCTGAGCCTGGACGACGCCAGCATCGAGGTCGACCTGACCCCGAACCGCGGCGACTGCCTGTCCCTGGCTGGCCTGGCCCGTGAAGTGGGCGCGCTGTACGCGGCCCCCGTCACTCGCCCTGTAGTGCCTGCCGTGGCCGCAGTGAACGACGAAGTCCGTCCGGTCGACGTGCTGGCGCCGGCCGCTTGCCCGCGTTACCTGGGCCGTGTCATTCGCAACGTCGACCTGTCCCGGCCGACACCGCTGTGGATGGTGGAGCGTCTGCGTCGCAGCGACGTGCGCAGCATCGATGCCGCCGTCGACATCACCAACTACGTGATGATCGAACTGGGCCAGCCGCTGCACGCCTTCGACCTGGCTGAAATCAACGGCGGCATTCGCGTGCGCATGGCCGAGGAGGGCGAGAAGCTCGTACTGCTCGACGGCCAGGAAGTGTCCCTGCGCAGCGACACCCTGGTCATCGCCGACCACACCCGTGCTCTGGCCATTGCCGGCGTCATGGGCGGCGAGCACAGTGGCGTCACCGCCAAGACCCGCGACATCTTTCTGGAAAGCGCGTTCTTCGACCAGATCGCCGTTGCTGGCAAGGCCCGTTCCTACGGCCTGCACACCGATGCTTCGCACCGCTATGAGCGTGGCGTGGACTTCAACCTGGCCCGCGAAGCCATGGAGCGCGCCACCGGCCTGCTGCTGGAAATCACCGGCGGTGAACCTGGCCCGATCATCGAGACCGTCAGCCAGGAACACCTGCCGAACGTCGCGCCGATCACCCTGCGCGCCGACCGTGTCAGCCAGATGCTGGGCATGGACATGCCGGCCGAGCAGATCGAAAGCCTGATCGCCGCCTTGGGCCTCGGCATTACCGCCGAAGGCCAAGGCCAATGGCGCGTTGAAGTACCGAGCCACCGCTTCGATATCAGTCTGGAAGTCGACCTGATCGAAGAGCTGGCGCGCCTGTACGGCTACAACCACCTGCCGGTCCGCTACCCGCAAGCCCGCTTGGCCCCTCAGGCCAAGGCCGAAGCCCGTGGCGAACTGCCGGAGCTGCGTCGCCTGCTGGTTGCCCGCGGCTACCAGGAAGCGATCACCTACAGCTTCATCGACCCGAAATGGTTCGAGCTGTTCAACCCAGGCGTCGAGCCGCTGCTGTTGGCCAACCCGATCTCCAACGACATGGCTGCCATGCGCACCTCGTTGTGGCCGGGCCTGGTCAAGGCGCTGCAACACAACCTCAACCGCCAGCAGACCCGCGTGCGCCTGTTCGAAAGCGGCTTGCGCTTCGTCGGCCAACTGGACGGCCTGAAGCAAGAGCCAATGCTGGCGGGTGTCGTCTGCGGTTCGCGCCTGCCGGAAGGTTGGGCGCAAGGCCGTGAAACCGTCGACTTCTTCGATGCCAAGGCCGACGTGGAAGCCGTGCTCGGCTTCGCCGGTGCCCTGGAGCAGTTCAGCTTCGAGGCTGGCAAACACCCGGCGCTGCACCCTGGCCAGACGGCGAAAATCGTTCGCGATGGTCGCGAAGTCGGTTACCTGGGTGCCCTGCATCCTGAACTGGCCAAGGCCTTGGGCCTGGACCGCGCCGTGTTCGTGTTCGAACTGGTCCTGGCGGAAGTCGCCGAAGGCCGCCTGCCGAAATTCCAGGAGCTGTCCAGGTTCCCGGAAGTGCGTCGTGACCTGGCCTTGGTGGCGGATCGTGACGTGGCGTCGAGCGCTGTACTCCAGGTAATCCGTGAAAATGCAGGCGAGTGGCTCACAGACCTCAGCCTTTTTGACGTCTACCAAGGTAAAGGCATTGATCCCAATAGAAAAAGCCTTGCAGTTGGCTTGACCTGGCAGCATCCATCGCGCACTCTTAATGATGATGAGGTGAATGCCACGACCCAAGCTATCCTCACCTCGCTCGAACAAAGGTTGAACGCCACGTTAAGGAAGTAGCGCATGGGGGCTCTGACGAAAGCTGAGATGGCCGAGCGTCTTTACGAAGAGCTGGGCCTGAACAAACGCGAGGCCAAGGAATTGGTCGAGCTGTTTTTCGAGGAAATCAGGCACGCTCTGGAAGACAACGAGCAGGTCAAGCTGTCCGGTTTCGGCAACTTCGACCTGCGCGACAAACGCCAGCGTCCAGGCCGTAACCCGAAAACGGGTGAAGAAATCCCGATCACGGCTCGCCGTGTGGTCACCTTTCGTCCAGGGCAGAAGTTGAAGGCCCGAGTTGAGGCATATGCTGGAACCAAGTCATAACGACGAGCTTCCGCCGATTCCTGGCAAACGCTACTTCACCATTGGTGAAGTCAGTGAACTTTGCGCTGTCAAACCCCACGTACTTCGGTACTGGGAGCAGGAATTTCCCCAGCTCAACCCGGTCAAGCGCCGCGGAAATCGCCGGTATTATCAGCGCCAGGACGTGCTGATGATCCGGCAGATCCGCGCCTTGCTGTACGACCAGGGCTTCACCATTGGCGGCGCGCGGTTGCGCCTGTCCAGTGACGAGGCCAAGGACGACACCACCCAGTACAAGCAACTGATTCGTCAGATGATCTCGGAACTGGAAGACGTCCTGGTGGTGCTCAAAAAGTAGCAAATCAGCTGAAGAAAATACTTCCACTTTTCAAAAGCTTGCGGTATATTCTTAATCGTTCCCTTCAACAAGGAACAGGTTTTACGCAACAAGATTCACGCCTAGTCGGGGCGTAGCGCAGTCCGGTAGCGCACTAGCATGGGGTGCTAGGGGTCGAGTGTTCGAATCACTCCGTCCCGACCATATAATTCAATGACTTAGCCACCTTCGGGTGGCTTTGTTGTTTTTGCCATAGTGACTTTTCGAGTGACCCTGGCATTTTTCTTCATCCCTGCCTCCTCTTCAAAATCGTCAACGCTGGTGCGCGCGAGTCGGTTGCTGATACCTTATTTGCCGCTTCGATGAGTTGGTCCAGTTCTGCTGCCGAGTAGTGACTGGTGATACTCCCGTTCTTGTGGCCGAGCAAAGCTTTCCGATCTTCCTCAGTCACGCCTGCCGCACGCAGCCTTCTCCCAAAGGTGTGTTTCAGGTCGTGAATGCGGATCCTGGCAAAGCCATCGTGCGCCGGCCGCAAGAATTTCTCCTGCCACTTCTTCGCCGCCCGGACCCTGGCCTTCTTCCAGGCTGAGTCGTTCATGCGGTGCACAGTCGATTCATTCCCCTCGCCATCCGGCTTGCCAAACGGAAACACGAACAGCGGGTGCTTGCCGCGCTGCTTCTCGATCACCGACTTGGCCACGTCGTTCATCACTACCAGGCGCTCGTCTCGGTTCTTCACGCCGGCCCGTGCGCTCCTGCCTCCAAAGCTCGCCGGGATCAGGAACACGCTCGTCCCCAGTTCCGGCACCGCAATCTCCCAATCCCACTGAAGCTTGCACACCTCCTGTTCCCTGCAGCCCGTGTTGACCTTGAACATCGCCATGGTCTGCAGGTGCGCCGGCAATTCCGCGAACAGAATCGACTGCTCTTCCCAGGACAGTGGGTAGGGCTTGCGACTGCTTGTCTTCTCGTCCAGCAGGGAGATCATCGGCACCACGTCCAGCCATGGGCGCCGCTCATCATCCCGCCACTTCCTTGCGCACAGGTTCAGCACCCTGATCACGCGTTGCAGCGCGATATTCACTGTCCGGTTCGTGACCGGGCGCCCGACCTCAGGCTTGAGCTTCGACCTGATGTATGGAGCCAGGGCGTCGTCATCGATGTGAGTGATCGGCATGTCCCCGATGAAGGGGTCGAGCTGCTCCATATAAGTGGCTGAGATGTGGATAGAGGCCTGGTCCTTGACCTCCAGCAGGAAGCGGGTGGCCGCCTCCCGCCAGGTTCTGACCGTGCGCACGCCGTAAATCTTCTGCTGGCGGCGTTTTTCCAAAAGGTGAATCAGGTACTGCTCCGCTTCGGCCCGGTCACAAGTGCCAGTGCTTTCCTGAATTCGCTCACCTCGGTATTTCTTGTCGATTTTCCAGATGCCGTTCGGCATTTGCTGGAGCCCCGTGATTGCTTTTTGGGCCATGGCGCATCTCCTGTGGATCCGCCGTGGCGCTCGCTGCGAGGCGGATTGTTGTCCTGATTGGCGGCTTTTTCAATCGCCCTGGCCGTGATGTAGGCGTCTGCCCACTCGTCCAGCTCATGCCGGTCGAAGGCAACGCCCTGTTTTCCGATAGGAAATTCCCGAACGTGGGGCCGGACGGTCTTGTTGAACTCGTCCCGGCACATGCCCAGGTAGCCCGGGGCATCGCCGAAGCGAATGAACCGCGGCTGAATGCTGGTGGCCTTGGCCGCTGTGGCGTTTGCCATGGGTATGCTCCATCCGCCCTATGGCGGCAGAAGGGGTTATTCGGTGGCTTTGGCTATCGTGGCTTCGAAGCGCGCGGCCAAGGTGGCGTTGACCTCGGCCTTCGCTGTGCTATCTGGTGTGCCCTTGGCGCGGTGCAGGGTTTCGTAGCGGCGCAGGGTGGCGGCCGCTTCCTGCAGGTCGGCCAGCAGGTCTGGCGCGGCGGAGATGAGCTTGGCGTTGGCCATGGATTCCGGACCAAACCACCAGCGCCTTTTTTCCCCCATCGGATCGATGGTGCTGACTATCGCTATGCCGATGCTGTCAGGATTGGAAGCCTGGACAATATAGTCGGTGTCGTCAGGGTCAATAATCCAAGGCCCAGGCGTGTGCTTAATTTCAGACATGATTGATCCTTCCCGCCGAACCCCGGCAGGCAGTAGAGAGTGGGTGAGATTAGGTCAGAGCTATCAGATCTTGCCGGTGATGCGCTCGCGCCAGGTCAGGCGACGGGGAAGGTGCTCGCGGTCGTCGATCTCAACCACAACGTACGAGCAGCGGTCGAATGTGCTCTCGCGCTGATGCATGAGCCAGCACGCCTCCTTGCTGGCGTCCTCGCTGGTAGTGGCGTTCAGCTGGTACACGTTGAAACCGTTGCTGTCGACGTGCCAGCCGTGGATGACGGCAATGAATCTGCTCATACCGACTCCTGCCCAGCCTGGGCCTTCCCGGTCACCGCCATAGCGCCGGTCCCAGCAAGCCAGCGGTCTACGGCCGCCTGGGCGATCTCCTGGCTGCTGTACATCTTGTGCTTCACCTTGCGGTCGCACTTCACATCTACCCACCAGAAGCCGTGCTGACGGTAGGGACCTTTGAGGACTTGGGTCATGGCATGGCCCTCCCGATCTCGGCTGCTGCGCGGACGATAGCGCGGCGAGTTGCGGCCTCAGGATCACCAAGATGCTTCTGAGTGACCCTGATCTGGTTGACGCAATAAGGGTTGGTGACAACAGACGTATTCCGTTCGTAGCTGTCGCTCTCCCTTTTGCACACAACCCCAAGCTCGAGAAGCATCGCCAGACGCAGCGCATCGCCGTCGTCTTCGAGCGGGCACCAGTAGCGCGGGCACATCGCTTGGATGCCAGGTGGATATGGCAGGCGCGGACCAAAGTAGAGCCCGTGACCTTCGCGCTTGTGATAGTTGAAATCAAGCCCGGTTATGCCAGCAGCCTTGGCCGCCAGTTCCAGCAGTTCGCGGTCGCTCATATCAACTCCTTGGGCACCTGAACGGTGTCGCCCAGTTCGAATTGCACAATCGCGCGCATGGCTGCGGTCAGTGGGCTGTCTTGGTGATGGAAGGAAGCTCGTCGGTGCTTGCGTTCTTTGCCGAAGATGGTCGATCCCCACAAGCCGCTTTCGTAGTACCCGTTGCGCTTGTCGAAAGGTCCGAAGTTGCGATGGACCATTTCATTCGGCGGCGTGATCAGTACTCGGTATTTCGAGATCAGCGGCCCACCATCAGCCCAGCTATCTTGCGGCACATACCGCACATCGCGAGTGGTGACCTCGCCGGCGTAACGGACGAACACCCGCCAAGGGTTGCCGTAGACGGGCGGGGCCAGGAGAACATCCAGGCCTTCCGCCTTGCCGACGGCCCAGCCCAAGGCCTCGCCGGAAAGGTTGGCGACATTCACTTCGATCAGTTCGGTCATGGCTCCACCAGTTCATCTGGCACATCGAAGAAGTTGAGTTGTCCCTTGCGCGGCATGAACTCCAGCGTCTGCGGATTGCGCAGAGTGAATCCCTTCGCGCCCATGTACCAGGGCGAGTCGCTGTGATCGACGCTATCGACCAGTTCGATCGATCCGATGATGCCGCCGCGTTGCAGTTCCTCGAACTGTGGAATGGTGACGCCGAGCGGGCCAGCGACCCAGGTAGCTTGGTTGTACTCTGCGCGAGTCATCCCCTTTGACGCATGAACTAGGAAACGGCCACGATGCTTGGTGTGCCAACTGCGATTCTCGATGTCCTTGCCGCCATGGATGATCAGCCAGGCCCATGGCTGGCGAATTGAGAGTGCTTTCATTGGGCAATACCTCGCCATACCGCTACAGCGGCTGACTTTGATAGATGGGGGAGGGTTAGAGGGTGGGGTTGAGGCGCTTGAGTTCGTCGTCGTAGGCGTTCCAGCCCTTGTTGCCGAATGGGTCTGGCCCAGAATCTGGCTTGCGCTCCGGCAGCACAACCGGCGCGGGCTGCTTGGCGTACATCGCGGTCTGCCTGTGGTTGACGCGCATTTTAGTAGCGTAGGCCGTTCCATGTTGAATCTTTTCAAGGTCCAGATATGCCAGCGGTTCGCACTGGCCGCCGTCCTTGGTGCAGGTGTTCGGCTGGGCCAGCAGGGCGCGAAGCTCATACCACGCAGGCCAGGGAGAACTGGCGTAGATGTGGCAAATGCGCTCCAGCAGCTCACGCGGCACGCTGATCATGTCGTTGTTCATGGCTTTCCCCATGGAAGTAGCTGAGTGTCGTAGCCCAGCATCAGCGGATGTTTGGGCTGCCCGCACGAGGTCACGCCGAAGTGCAAGACGGGCTTTCCGCTTGAGGTCAGCATGTAGAGAAGCGTTGACAGCCTGCCGTGCTGGCTCTTGAGGGTTTTCGATAGACCGCCCCAGCAAGGCACCAGAATGTCGGCCTCGGCGATGATCTGCTTGAGGTGGGTCAGGTTCTCAGGCCCGACAGCGTCTTCTACGTGATACAGCGCCTTGGGGTTGGTTGAGCGGTACGCGAAAGCGTTGCCTACGATGAAGCGCCGGCCGCCATTGCGGAGCGTGAAGCCTCGCCACTTTCGCACGGTCGCGTCATCTAGCATGGCGTCGGCGGTGCTAGGATTGATTCCGAAATAGGCGAACACCTTTCCCTCATCCTGGACTTCGCGTTCCAAACGATAGCGATACAGTCCGCATTGGCTGATGATCGCGCTCACGATCCCACCTCCGGGCTGTCCTTGGTCACTTGGCTAAGGAAGGCGCCAATCGCGCATCGCTCGTTGTGCTGGCCATGATCGCGATCACCGCCACATTCCGGGCAGTAATAACCCCTGTCATAGGGCCTGTAGTGCCACTGATGCTCGGCGAGCATGGTGCGGGCATCGGTAAGAAGCTGTTCTGCCTCGTTCAGGCGCTGCTGGGTCGCAAGCTGGCACTCGGCAAGATCGCTCAGAACCATGAGAAGGGTTGGCCCGTCGAGCGCCGCGCCGTCGGCCACAATGCCAGCCTTGTGGGTGGCATCAGCGATAGCTTGGGCCAGCTGCTCGCGCTGATGCTCGGCGGTGGCCAGGCGCTGCTGGAGTGCGGCCTCGCGCGCCTGGCCCCGCTTCAGGCCAAGCGCGTAGCTCGCATCCTGGAAGGCCATCACCTGCTCGTTGTGGGGCTCGTGCAGGACGATGAACTCGGCGTGCAGCCGGTTTATCTCGTTCTGATCGTCTTGGGGGTATTTCATCTATCTGTCCTCTGCGCCTGCCGCAGCAGGCTGTGATAGGGGGTGGAGTACACTTGTACTCTTTGCGCTACGCGGCGGCCATCATCGCTTCCAGGATGATCTGCGCGGCCTTTGGCGGAACCGCATTGCCGGCCATGTGCATGGTCAGCCGGTGGTTGTCCGGCCGCAGGGTGTCCGCCGGGAAGCTCTGGGCGGCCAGTGCCTCGTTGGCGCTGAGCATCCGCATCTCGTCGCCGCGTACCAAGGCCCAGCGGTCCAGGGTGGTGATGGTCCCGATGGGGCGGCTGGTGCACCGCCCGGTGAGGCCCGACCCCTTGCCGTAATAAGGCATGATGAACCGGTCGCCGAATCTGGCCCGGCCGTTGGCCACCCGGGTGAGGGTCGCGGCAGCCCGCCCAGGCTTCTCGATGGGCGACCACTTGCCGGCGCTGAAGTCCAGGAAGCTGGCGGCCGGCACGTGCTGGCGCTTGTGCAGCTCCAGCATCAGCGGTGCACGGCTGCGGGTCAGCACCAGGAACAGGCGCACGCGGTGCTGGGGCACACCCAGGTCCGCGCAGTCGACTATGTGCGGAGCGACCTGGTAGCCCAGCGCCTGGACCGCTTGTAGCCAGGCCGGGTACAGCGCCCAGTCCACGAATTCCGGCACGTTCTCCACCACCCCGCCCGCCGGCCGGTGATACTCCAGGGCCGATACGACTGCCCAGGCGGTGGAGCGGGAGGAGTCATGCTGCGGGTTGCCGGAGGCCTTCCCGCGCGCCTTCGAGTGGCCCTGGCAGCATGGCGAGGCCAGCAACAGGTCATGGGGCGGTACCTGCTCCCAGCGCGCCTGGTGCAAATCCTGGCACACGTGGTCGGTGGTGGGATGGTTGGCCGCGTGCCACTTCACGGCCTCGGGCCAGTGGTTGGCCGCCCAGAGGACTTTGACGCCCGCCGCGCGGGCACCGGTGGACCATCCGCCCAGGCCGGCGAACAGATCGATTGCTGTGGTCATGGTTTACTCGCAGAGGCCGTAGGCCGAAGAGCATTTCTGTTTACTGTCGGTGCGCGCTATCAGGTCGACCATGTCGAACTGGCGTCCGCCGCGCGCGGTGTTGGCCCAGTCGACCATGCGGTCAATACCGTGGGTCGCGGCTGTAATGTCGTCACTGGCCTGCACGGTCGGGTCGTTAGTTGAGGTGAAAAACGTGGCCGACCCGCGCTTGCTGGCAATGCTGACCAGACGCTCCCATTCACGGACCCTTGCAACTTCTTTTGGCCACCTTGACGCGATCTCGCGCAGCTCGTCCTTCGCGCAGTTGATGCAGGGCATGCAGCCAACACGATTGCAGCCTTGGAGGTACAGGGGGTTTGGCTTGATGCCCGCGGCGCGGTGGGCCTCGAAGACAGCAGCCACTGGCCATTTGAGGATCGGGCGGTAGTTGAATAGCCCCGCACCTACTTCGTCGCACTCCGGTAGATAGCGGCGATCGAGCGACTCATCAGCACGCACGCCCTGCCACGATAGAACCAGGTTCTCTCCTGTCATCAGAGGCATGAAGACGTCTTCGATTATCGGGTTGCGCTTCAGCTCCTCTGTGCAGAAGCGGGCCTTGGTGCTGGGGAAGCGGCCCTTCCAGAGGCACATGTCGAGGAACGGGTTACCCGTTGGGTGCAGAACTTCTAGCGCGCCGAGCACAACCGACTCGGGGACACCCTTTTCGCGCCACTTCGACTCGATGAACTTGCGCTTGCCTGCTATCTGACGCGTGAAGTCGGCTTTCACCCAGCGGATAGGGATGCCCGTGGCTTCAGCCAGGTAATGCACGTAGTCATAGGTTGCGGGATGCTCATGACCGGTATCGGCAAATACAGCGCTGAGGTTTGGCACCTCCAGTTCGCGGGCGACCAATAATGTGGCCGTACTATCTTTACCGCCGCTCATGCTGACGATGTTGTGCTCAGCCATTCGTTGGTCCTTGCGTCTAGGCGGCCGCCCGCCTGCCGATGGCTGGCCGAGGTGGCGATATAGGGGAGGGTGGGGTTAGGTGTCGGGATCAGACACCCGGGCGGCCTTTGAAGGCGAGCCAGATATAGTGCCGGCCCTTGGCCGTGACCTTGATCTTGCCGGCCTGTTTGTTCCAGCTGATCAAGCGCAGCTCGTCGAGGATGGTGGTCAGAGTGTGGCCCTGGTGCCAGCCGGCCAGCGCCTTGATGCAACCTTGGGCGAGCAGACCCCGAAAGTCGGTATGGCCGAAATTGGTGCCATCGAAAACGGCTTGCATCTGCTCATCGCTTACAAGGTCGGTGATCGCGTTCACGTTGGGGTCGCGCCGGTAGCACTTGTGGGTCATGGCAATCTCCATTGCATGCGCCGCCCTCCGTGGCCGGATGGTGGCAATTTGATTGGGGGTGGGCTATAGGTATTGGCCGGCATGGGGCCGGATCAAAAGGAGGTGGAAAATGCACACACCAGGGGACCGGCCTCGGCCGATTGACTTCAAGCACCAGGGAATTGCTCTTAAAATTGCTTTCCAGTGGAAGGATCCAGGATCTGTTCCAAGCGCCGCCATCATTTATCCAGCTGACCAGACGGTTGATGACCTTTTTATATGTGATGCCGTCATTGGGGACTGGAGCAGTTATGAAGATGCAGTAAACGCGGCAAAGGCTGCAGCTATTCGGTGGATTGGCGGCCAGCCAAATCAGGGCCGATAATTACATCCCCCGGATCCTTCTGAATCATCAGAAGGCTCTTCCGCTCAAACGCCAGCGCCACTTTTCGCGATAGTGCTATCTCGTGGCGCGGCGGTTCCAGCAGCGGCAGCGCGCCGCCCGGCCCCAGTTCATGCAGTCGATGAATCATCAGCGTCAACGCCTCACCCTGTTCCTCGATCCTGGCCCAGGCCATCAGTTCGGCCAGGGCCTGCTTGGTGCCAGGGCGTACCTTCAGCCTCAGATCCTCTTCCTGTAGAGCTGCTGCCTTGGCGTGGCGGCGTTCGTCACGCTGCTGCTGAGTCAGTGCCATGCTGGTCTCCTGGTTCGACCTCATACCCTTCCAGCGCTGCCCATACCACCTGATGCGGAGACCGGGCCGTAGCGCACAGGGTCACGATCTTCTGGTGGGCGGGGTTCTTTGCCCGGCGACCGACATCGGCCAGCACCTCCCTCAGCTTTTCTGCGGACGAGTTGTGGTAGGCGGCCAAGGCCATGTGCAGCATGACCTCGTCGCCATCCAGCGGCTGGTTGCCGGCGCGCCACCAGCGATGGGGCTGGCCCACGGCTGCGCGTTGTCGCCGGGCCTTGCCGGCAGACTCAAGCTTGGCAAGGTCGGCGCGGACCGCCTGGACGGTCATCTTGGCCGATTCGGCCAACGCCTGGGCCGTCATCCCGGCCGGGTGGGTTAGGTATCGCCAAATTGGGGTCATATTGAATACCACTGGGTGGAAGGTGGAGATGTTCGGCCCGGCGCCGGGCCCGGACCTTGGTGCTGATTCGTCTCATGCGGCCCTGGCCTGCTGCCAGACGCCCATGGCCGTGAATACCGCGTTGGCCTGGGCCTCGGTCAGGCTCACCTCATCGGGTATCGCGATCCACCCCGACCCGATGACGTGTTTCTGGTTGCTCGACCCGATCAGCTCGGCGTGCTTGCTGATCATCAGTTGCTCCAGGGCGGCGACCAAGTGCACGCCGACCGGTGAAAACTCGGTCGACTTGCTGTACTGGCTGCCGTCTGGCTGCTGGCAGAACACGCTCATGTAGATCGTCCACCGGTGGGGGATATCGCACATGGCGTTAGCCACCGGCAGGGTGATGATCTGCTTGCAGTTCTTCCAATTGAGCATGATCTGCCGGTCCGGTGACTCGACGTTGACCACGGCGGCGTGGTTGGTCTTGAGCAGCGCCCGGCTGGCCCGGTCCATCCTGGCCTTGAAGTTGTGGGGCTTGCGCACCTTGCTCATAGCGAGTCCGCCAATTGCTTGAGGATGCGGCGCTGGTCCCGGGTGATGCGCATCGGCTTACGCTTCAGGACCGTTTCAGGGTCTATCCAGGCCCTGCGTGGCGGCTCAGGCTTGAATGCGTAGGTGGCGAGCACCTGGGGCTGATTGCCCCGGGCGAAGAACTCGGCCTTGGCCGCTTCGATCTCCGCCATCCGGGCGCTGTAGGTTTGGGGGCTGTGTTCGCTCATGCTGCACCTACCGAGATAGCGCAACGCGCAGGTACGGATCGATATCGGCTTGCCCCAAGAGCCAGGATTTGTAACTGGCTGGGATGTCCTTGATGGCCGAGCCCGCATGTTTGCCGAAACGAATGATGGTGGGGACCCGTGCATCCTCCGAAATCTCCCAGAGTTCGTCCCAGGAAGAAACGGCCCGGCCCAGGTCTGCCGCCAATGCATCGAGGATCTTCACCAGCAACAGCCGGCAGTTTTTTACATCGTCCAGGGCGGCATGGGCATTTCGCAGTAGGGCTGGAGCCTCGCTGCGGTAGTGCAGATACATCATCGCTGACTGGGTGTGGGTGTCTGCATCCGGCCACAGGCGCCGGCTCAGTGCCGCGGTGCAGATCCGCTTGAGGTCTGGACGACCAATGACACCCCAGTCGTAGTCGACGTTATGACCAATCAGGTAGGCGGTATCGCCAGGCAAAGCGAAGGTGTCGTGCGAGGGGCAACCCTCCAGCTCTTCGTCAAGGATGTGGCTGGTTGCGAGCGCGCCCAGTTCAATAGCTTTGGCCGGCTTGTACCGCTGCAGGAAGGTGCCGGTTGCCACAGGCTCGGCGATGCTTGCCAGTTGCAGCCACGCTGCTTCTACCAACTGGGGCTGGTTGAGGCCGGTGGTTTCCGAATCGAAAATGTACGCCGTCATGCAGATTGCTCCTGTGGGGTGAGTTCGAATTTGCGTTTGTCTTTGGCGGCCACAACCTGGGCAACCAGGTGGTCGAAGCCGATCGCGATTGTTTTGGCAGCGTTGAAGGCTGCCTGGAGGCTGGCCATGTCCTTGGCAGCGGCGATATCGGCGATTGCGTCCACCAGTAAGTCTTTGGCGCGCTGCTCAGGGTTGATGCCGTCATTGAGCCAGGCCAGCAGGCGGCGCCCTGTGTCTTCGGAGATTAGCTCCGGGCCTTCGAAAATCTTCGTCCGGTCCTTGCTCGCAAGCGCGGTGTGCGCGTCATGGGTGATATCCAGCACCACCGTGAATTCGTAGTCGGTGCCGTCGCGCTGCTCGGATTTCATGCCGAGCTTCACGATCTTCTTGCCCTCGCCCTGGACGGTTTCTGTCTTGCTGCGCATCGTGCAGATGACGTGCAGCGTGCTGGTGAGGATTTTGTTGGTGAGCTGCCGGTGCCGCGGCGTAGTCTCGTTCCAGGCCGCCCAGGTGTTGCCCCGGAATTTCTGGTGGGCCAGCGCCTCGTTGGCCTCCAGGCAGCCGCCCGGGCCCGTCCATTCGTGCGAGTAGCTGTCGATGATCAGCACGTTGTACCCGGCAGCCTCGGCGGCGGCGATCGCCTCAACGTAGCGCTCGGGCGAGAAGGGGGCCTGCAACTCCAGCACGTCAAAGTCGGCAATGTCGGAGTAGAGGGAGGCGCTGCCCTGCTCGGTGTCGATTACCGCGATCCGGCCGCCCAGGCCCTTGGCCATGAGCAGTGCGGAGAAGGTTTTGCCAGAGCCTGATGGGCCTGCAAGTGCCAGCCGTAGCTTGGCCTGCTTGCGTTCGGCTTTCTTGAACATGGAGGTGTCCTCAGTTCGGTTGGTTGTCCCATTCCCGCTCAATTTTGCGGGCTTCGTCTTCGTACTCTTTGCGCTCGTCGCCGGTGAATTGCTCAGGCGAGAACGCGCTGACCTGCATCCAGTCAAGCTGGGCGGCCAGGCGTGGCGTCGCGTTCATGGCGACCTCAGTAGGTGATTGCGATGGCGGGAATCTTGCGCTGGGCGATCAGGGTGACGGCCTGCTTTGCGCAGGCTTCTGGCATGCCGCCGGCGACGAACGCGTCCAGGGCTGCGCGATTGATATTGCGGCGGTGGGCTTCGTCGCGCTCGCGAGCCTGCTGCTGTCGCACAAGCTCGTCGGCTGCGGCTTGCTGGCGGCGCTGCTCGTCCAGGCGGGCCTGCTCGGCGGCGCGTTCGGCATTCTTCTCGGCTTCGATCCGGGCGATTTCCGCTGCCTGAATAGCTGCCAGTCTGTCTGCTTCCGCCTGGGCCGCTTGGCGTTCGGCCTGCTCAGCCTGAAGCTGCAACTGCAGGCGCTGATTTTCGGCTTCGCGCTTCTGGGCGGCGGCCTGGTCCAGCAACTCCCGCTCACGCTTGGCAGCAGCATCACGTTCAGCCGCGGCGCGCTCATCTGCCTCACGCTGTGCACGCTCGGCGGCTTCGCGGGCGATGGCGGCTTCGTGGTCGGCCTTGGCTCGGGCCTCTGCTTCAGCGCGTAGCCGGGCGAGTTCGGCTTGCTCGGCCTCGTAGACCTGTCGCGCTTTCAGGTGGTTGCGCAGGGCTAGCAGGCATTGGTCTTTGACCTGGGCAGCTTCGGTCAGGAACTCCTCCCAGGAGGCGTCGATGACCCGCGTTTCCATCTCATCGATAGCCGTCTGAATTTGCGCGGCGTCGAGCGGGCCAGTCGCTTCAACCACATCCTTCATCGCCTGGATCGCGTCGACGTGCCGGTCTTTGCGTGCCGTTTCCGCCGCCTCCCAGTCGGTTAAGGGCTTTCGAACTTCTTCCTGCCAGGCCGTCAGAAGCTCACGCACCCGTTTCCGCTCTGCGTCGATCTTCTTCGGCACATCCTTCAGCTCAGCCACAAGATCCTTGCCGAGGGTATCGAGCTTCGTTTTTGACCCGGCCAAGTCGTAGGCGATGGACCGGTAAGCCGCCTGACCCTTCTTGGTTTTTACGTCAGGGGCAGATGCGAGGAACTTGTCGATATCGTCCCGCACGATCTGCAGGTATGGATCAAGCCCGTTCGGCGTGCTGAATACCGTCAGGGCAACGTCTTTGGCTGGCAAGATGGCCAGTTCAGTTTGTGCGGACACGGCACTCTCCTCGCGCTCCATGCTGGGCGCCTTGGTGGTTAGGGTGGTGGGTGGGCAGACAATTTCCAGCTGGAGCATTGCGGCGCGGATCCGGGCAGGCCGGCCGGCCAGGTGGCGATCACGCACTGAGGCGTATTGCTGGGCGATTTCCTCGTTCGCGGCATCGTCGAACCAGTTATCGCCTTTTGCATCGCCCACGCTCTCCATCCGCCGATCCTGCTCCAACGCCTGGAGCGTGTCGGCGTACTGTCCAATCTGGGACATGGCGAATCTCCAGGCCGAGAGGGCGGCTGGTGTGGGGCGGGGAGGATTATTTGACGCGGTAGGCGTAGCAGAACCAGACGAGAGCGATCATGGCGCAACTCCAGGTTGGTCGAGGCCCAGGAAGCGGGCGTCTATGTGGCGGATGCGTTCGCAGTACTGCTTGAACTCGGCGCTGTCGATGGCCCTGAGTTCGTGGCTGACGTTCGCGGCTGTGTAGGCGGCGTTGGAATACACCAGGTGCAGATCAGGCTTTGCCGCGGCTAGCGTTTTGATCGCGGTGTCGATCAGGCAAACGGCCTTGTCGTGCGTGTTCATTGCGACGACCTCAACACTCGGTCGTCCAGAACCTTCGCCAGCTCGCAGGCGGCCTGATGCGTGAAGCGGAAGCCCTTCACCTTACCGGTGGCGCTGTCGGTGACGTGGTACGCCTTGCCGACCGGGATGACCTTGTGTCGGCAGGAGACAACCGGGAAGACAATGCCGACCAGTTCGTAGAACTCGGCCGTGGCCAGCCGGGTGCGTTCGCGCAGCACCGCGAGTACTTCGCGGCGGCTTTGGATGCTTGGGTGCATGATCGCCTCCAGGGCGCAGACCGCATTGGTCAGATACCAGGCGCGGGTGACCAAACCCACCGTGAATGGTGGCCTGGCACCTGCCGATGCGGTCGATGGGGGAAGGGGGTGATGCAGAAGGACGGTGCTGATCTCCGCCTTGAGAGTCATGCCGCGGTCAGCGCCTTTCGGCTACCGCAATGCCAGTTATTACGAGCCGGTACCGCGCGGGCATAAAATAGTACTTAGCCGGTCAGCGCTCACTCTCGGGAACTGTTAGTTTTCAAACCTGCCCATCAGCCTGGGCGTGCATCTGCATCGGGGTGTGATCTGTCTCGCCCGATCCGAATCGCCAGTCGGTGCTACCTTCCGCGTTATCGGTTTGGTGCCTGCCCGAGTTGGCAGACCCTACTCAATCGGCAAATCACACTCCGATGCAGCCTCTTTCGAGGTGATCGGGCCCGTTATTGGCTCACTACGGGCAGGTGGTTGGAGGCCCTAGTGAGATAGGGCTGCCGTTTCTTGCTGCCGATACCCGGCAAGACTGGTTGAGGGGGATTCCGTCCAGTGCTTCCAACACTGGATTCGCAGATCGGCTCTGCGCAGGTGATACCAGGTGGGCGGTTATAGGCCGCAGTTTCGTCCGGCATCGATAACCCCTCTCGCGACGGTGGCTGCCGTCCAACTATCGTTGTGCGAAAGGGGTTATCGATGGGCTCTCGGGGGAGAGCCTGGGATTGAATCACCCGATGATGATCGGGTTGGCTAATGCGTGATCCAAGGCTTCGGATTCGGCTTGCTTGCTGTCCAAGAAGCGGATCAGCCACGGCATCAACGTTTGAACGGAGCCATCTGACATTTCTACGATGGCCACGGTGTAGTTGCCGGGACCGGTCTCGAACACCTCGTAATCAACGCCCCAGCCGTGGAAGCGGCCCTCTGTCGAGTCTTCAATTCCCGTCCGGCGACCACGGTCGTCGTGGATAGCTTTCATGGTCATAACTGGTCGCATCGTCTTGCTCTCCCGGTGGATTTCCAAAGCGCCCGGTCGCCCAGGCGCTTCAGCAAATCGCCGATTAGGCGGCCCGCACTTTGCTCGGCCGGGCCCGGAGCTGTTTGCCCTCTACATCAACCACCAGGTACAGGCCGCCACCGCGGCGACTGCCCAGGTCCTGCGTGCCAACGTACTTGCCCGCCTTCTCGGTGCCGCGCGGGTTGGTGATGACCACTGGCTGGCCGGCGCTGAAATTGCTCATGCTGCGTTTCCTTTTTTGGGTTGATTTCCCGTCAGCCCCTCTTGAGAAGGGCTGCCAGTGAAATCTGGTTTCCGCTGGCACCGCATAGCGGGTCATTCACTCGGTTCGAGCCTTTCGCTCTAGTCAGCCGTCGAGGTGGGCCTCGCGTTGGTAGCCTTTCGGGGCTATCTGATCTCCGGTCGCCGTAGAGGCGGTGCCGTCTTTGTTCGTATTGCGCTGGTTGTTAAAGAGCGGCGGGTCTGTTGAGGCCCTGCGATCCGCGTTTCGCGTTTCGATGGGCTAAGTTAACCATCGGTATATTTTTACGTCAATACCGGCGGTTAATTTATTTTTCCAGGGCGAGGTGTATGCTTTCGCCATTACTGTACGTATATACAGCATAAGGAAAGCGATATGGCGAAGGCACAGAAGACGCAGAAAGCATCGGCACAGCGGATCGAGGTAAGCGGGATTGAGCGCCTACGGCTCAGGGTGGCGAACATGATCAATCATCCGATCGCCCAGGAACGGAAGACGGTAACGATTCACCGCCTGGATACGGACGGGGATCGCGAGTGGGAGGAGGTGATGGGCGCCTTGGCCGAGGTCGACGACATCGAGATTACCTTTAACGACGAAGACGAGTCAGTGACCCTGAGCTGGGAGGCGCCGGCGGATGACGATCCGCGCGCCGAGATGCACGACGAGTTCGAAGCCCTGGAGGAGGAGGCGCCTTTCTGATGGGCACAAAAAAGCCCGCACGGCGGCGGGCTTTTTTGACATCAATATGAAACGTTACGAGCCCGACATCGAAAACACATATTTCAGTGCAACTCCGAGAAGAGCCGAAGCGATAGCGCCAATCACAATAGCGCCACCGAGATATTTACCCATTGTCACTTTTATTCCGTTGACGTCTTCGCCAACCTTCTTGGTATCTGCCTTGATGCTGCTTACATCCTTCTCGATACGCTCGAAACGTGATTCTGAAATCTTTTCTAGGGCTTTGTCGCGCTCTGCTTGGGCTGCCAGAAAGCCTGAGAACTTCTCAGACAGTGCGGCATCCCTGGCAGCCTGCTCCATTCGGAACGATTCTTGGCGCAGATCCAGTTCTCTACGAAGCTGCTCATCACGGAGAGCAAGCTCCTTTCGATAGTCGTCAGTTCGTCGTTCCCCATCCTTTTCCATGCGATCAATACGCTTATCCATGCGCTCTTCGATCGCGGACAGGGTCTCACTAAGCTCGCCACGAGTAATGTCATTCATCCTTCGAGTATCCTTCATCGTAGGCTTGTTGTCATCCATCAGGTCTGGCTGAAGCCCGTCAGATTTTGCCCTGTATGATCCAGTCTCTGTGCACAGGGTAAACCTTGCCTTCAGAGTGTCTGCTGTGCGATAGGTAGCACTACTCATCACCAGCATCCTCAATCCGGTCAGCGCCGTCTACATCTTGCTCAAGTAAATCCGGTGCTGGATTTTTCAAAACCCATTCATGAACGACCGATGCCATATGGCTTCTGACCAAGCCGCAACTGACACAGAAATATGCGAATACCGACACATAGAATAGCTCAGGACGATTCCTGACCGGCATCCCGAATCGCAAGGTCGGCCCCCCGTCGTCAGGGCAAAGAACAGTCCACTCGTCGCTGCTGCAGACTGGGCATTGCTCATCCTCGTTGACTCCGCCTTTATCTACAAGAAATCGAACGAAGTCAGCCGATGCAACCTTAAATATTGTGAGCCGCTTTGGAGTCGGCTTTTTATCCTCGGCCATCCTTAATACCTTATGTCATCCAAATTATTTATGCCTTTCGGCCATTCCAGATATAAAGCGCCTTCGCGTGAATGGTCACATCCTCAACCCGAGCCTCTACATCCCTGACCTTAGGGTTATCGGACACAAGCAAAAACCGGTCAGCATCCAGGATCTGGATCCGCTTGATGAAGAGGTGGCCGTGCCAGGTCAGCACGTAGATGGCATCCCCGACGTACTCATTCACCCCGCGATCAACGATCACCAGGTCCTTGTCGTTGATCGTGCCTTCCATTGACTGTCCCCAGCCAACGATCATCGCCAGCGCAGATGCGGAGGTGTAAGTGACTCCCTTGTCGCGCAGCAGCTCTTCACGCACCACCAAGTTGCGGACGACCTCTGTGTATTCCGCTGGTACCTGTCCATGGCCCATGGCGGCGCGCACGTCGTACTGCGGGATGACGATCTCCTCCTTGCGCGGGCGCAGCGATCTGTGCTCGGACGGCAGGTAGCCGGCCGGGGATTCATCATCCGCCGCTGCCAGTAGCCTTTCGCGGGTCTCCTCGGGAATGCCCTTGCCGCTTTTTGCCAGCATCTCCTTCACCAAGTCAGCCGCGCTCCTAGGTGCTTGGCTCTGGTCAGCTTTCGTGACCGGGGCCTTCGTCATGCTGCTGATCTCATCAGCCAGGCGCCTGCTGAAGGACTCGATTGGCTCATCCAGCATGCGCGCCAGAACCGCCGCGAACTTGGCATTCAGCGGGTTTATCCCCTTGAAATACAGGTTAACCGCTGCCGGCGTCATGCCCGCTTCGTCCGCGATTTTCTTCTGGCTCAGCTTCAAGTCGTTCTTCTTTGACAAGAACAGCGCGTGCGCCGCTTCGCATTCAGCCATCAGTTCGGGAGGGAGGATTCGTTTTTTGGTCATCGCGCGAATGTATACCAACGGTTAAAAAATAGAAGAAACCATCGGTATTGCTTAAAAATTAACAGATGGTTAATATCGTGCCTATCTACAACCGAGGCACGATCATGAACGAGACCCCCCTCGACGAATTTGTTGCTGAAAAAGGGCAGTCCGAAGCCGCCAGGCTTCTTCGTGTGACCGCCCCGGCAATCCACAAGGCTCTGACTGCGAAGCGCGATATCCGTGTGCTTGAGCTCCCAGATGGGAGCTTTCAGGCCAAGGAGCAGCGCCCGTTCCCGTCCCAGAAATCCGCCGCCTAACCACTTCATCAGCAGCAAGGAGCAAACCCCGTATGTACGCGAACCCCAAACACCTCCATGACCGCGAGATCAAGGTCAGGGTCGATGAGGACACATTCGATCTGATCCAGGCGCTGGCCAAGTTCCACCGAACCCAGCGCGCCGTCCTTTGCCGCGAACTGCTTGAAGCCCAGCTCGCCGCCCTCGCTGCCGAGGATACAAGCGAACACAACGCGGCCTGAAGTCGCTGAGGAGGCCCCATGCCAATCGAACAGGTCGGCTTGGACCAGGCCTCGATGGAGCAGCTTGAGCGCGAAGCAGAGAAGAGGGGGGTTACCCCCGAAGAACTGGCTGCCGAGTTGATGCGTCGAGAACTGGCCAACCGAACCAAGCCCCGGAATTCCAGGGGTCCAGTAACACCGTTTCGCCGTAAGGCCTGAGTAGGCCCTGAAGAGTTCCTGATACGCCCGAATTTCGGGCACAAAAAAACCGGGATTCCGGCCCGGTTCATTGCTACATCAAAGTGAGGTCCATTATGCATACCACGCCCCACCTGATCAATACCCCACCACCCGCGCCACGAAATGGCAGCTACGAAAACGTGGCGCGCACGATGTCGTCGCGGGAGATCGCGCAGCTCACTGGAAAGCGCCACCCCGACGTCAAGCGCGACATCCAGGCCATGGCCGAGGACCTTAAGGTCAATGTGAGCAGTTTTGCTCACATCTACTTTGACGGTCGCAACCGGGAGCAAACCGAGTACCTGCTGGACCGTGAGCACACCGACTGCCTCCTGACCGGCTACAGCGCCGGTCTGCGCATGAAGGTGATCCGGCGCTGGCATGAGCTTGAGGGGCAATCCCAGGCGCGCCAGGCGGTTGCCCTAAACGGCACCAAGGTCATTGGCGAGATCGCCATCATGGAGTGCTTCACGCGCCTGCTGAAGCCCGCGGCGTCCTGCCAGATGCAGATGCTGACCAAGATCGCCGAGAACAATGGCCTGAACCCGAAATTCCTCCCAGGCTACGCCGTGGACGCCGCGCCGGACGCCACCGGCGGCTCCAGCATGGCCACCAAGTCGCTCACAGCGTTGCTGAGGGATACGGGCCTCAATGGGTCCGCCATCGCCTTCAACCGCCGCCTTGAGGCCGCTGGCTTCATCAAGGTCATGACCCGCAAGAACTCCAAGCACGAAACGGTGGCGTTCTGGTGCGTGACTGAAAAGGGCCTCCAGTACGGCAAAAACCTGACCAACCCCCAATCCCCCCGCGAGACGCAGCCGCACTGGTACGTGGATCGCTTTCTCGAGCTTGCCGGCCTTGTCGGCAAAGGCAGTAAGTAATGGCCGGAGACTGGATCAAAATGCGCATCGAATTGCAGACTCATCCCAAAGTTTTCCGCATGGTGTCCGCATTGAAAGCGGACAGACTTCGCATCATTGGCGGACTTCACATCGCCTGGAGCATCTTTGATGTGCATTGCGATGATGGGGTTTTGGTGGGTTACACCGTCGACGCGATGGATGCCGTGGTCGGCTGGCCCGGCTTTACTCAGGCCATGATCGACGTCGAATGGGCGTCAGTCGATGAGGCTGGAAGCCTTGTAATGCCTCGCTTTGAGGAGCACAACGGGGCCAGCGCCAAGCGTCGCGCCAATGACTCCGAACGCAAGCGCAACGCCCGCAAAAACGCCTGTCAAAATGATGCGGATTTGCTGTCCGCAATTGATGCGGACAAAAACCGGACCAGAGAAGAGAAGAGAAGAGAAGAGCATAAAGATCAAGATCAAAAGCTCTCGTCGCCCGCTCCGAGCGTGGACCTCTTCCCGAAGTTCTGGGCCCTGTACCCGCGCAAGGTGTGCAAGGCCGCAGCCGAGAAGGCCTGGAAGAAACTCAAGGTCACTGACGACCTGTTCGCCCTGATCGCCCAGGGCCTGGCCAAGCAATGCGTTTCCCCGAGCTGGACCAAGGACAGCGGCCAGTACATCCCGCACCCGGCCACCTGGCTGAACGGCAAGCGCTGGGAAGACGAGGTCCAGACCCCGAGTAACGTCCACCACCTGCCCACCAGCCGCCACACCGGCTTTGCCGACCGCGACTACACCGTAGGCCTGAAACTGCGGGAGGACGGCAGCTATGCGCTCTGAGAAAGTCGTATCGATCCCGGACAACCTGTCCAACATTCGCATCCAGCCGGCCGAGTGCGAGAAGCACGGCGCGTTTGACCAGAAGGTGACGATGATCCTGGGCCGGGCCCTGAAGAGCGGCTGCCCTGAGTGCCAACGCGTTGCCAACGAGGAACGCGAAGTGGCTGAGAAGTCCTCCAAGGCCTACGAACTGCGCCTGGCCCTGTCCCGCAAGCTGGGTGACGCCCTGATCCCCAAGCGCTTCACCACACGCACCCTGGAGAACTACCAGGCGGACAACGAGGGCCAGCGCCGGGCCTTGGCCTTCTGCCGCCACTACGTGAAGGTCTTCGACGAGATCATGAAGACCGGCCGCTGCATGGTGCTGATCGGCAAGCCCGGTACCGGCAAGACCCACCTGGGCGTGGCCATGGCCAACGAGCTGCTGCGCCACACCTCCCGTACGGCCGTCTACCGCACTGTGGGCGCCGTTCTCCAGGCCATCCGGGCGACCTATGACCGCCAGTGCGAACGCAGCGAGGCCGACATCCTGGCCAGCCTGATCGGCCCCGACCTGCTGGTGCTGGACGAAGTAGGGGTGAGCAAGGAGCAGCCCAGCGACTTCGAGCTGACCACCCTGTTCGCAATTATCAACGGCCGGTACGAGCAGGAGCGGCCCACGGTCGTGATCTCCAACCTGGCTGCCGACCAGCTGGATGGTGCAATGGGCGAGCGCTGCGTTGACCGCCTGCGCGAGGGCGGAATGATCGTGGTCCCGTTCGAGTGGGAATCGCAGCGCGGCAAGGAGGGGTTTTGACATGACCGATTACACCGAACTGAAGCGCCTTGCCGAGGCAGCAACGCCTGGCCCCTGGCAGACCGAACAGGCCTATCCGATTGTTCAGCCAGCCTATCCCGCAAGAGGGTCGATTGCCTCTGCATTGATTTGGCAAGACGCCCATTTCATCGCCGCCGCCAACCCTGCCGCCATCCTGGCCCTGATCGCTGAGAACGAGCGGCTGGCTGCCCAAGTGCGACTTGCCGGGGTGGCGGCCGAGATGGCTGTGCACGACGCCGTGGGCCGCGCCGCTACAGATTACCTGCTGGCTGTTCACGAGCTCGACCAGCTCAAGGCCGAGGTCGAGGCGCTGCGAAAGGATGCGGCGCGGTATCACTGGCTGAGGGACAAGAGCGAGTCGGTCCACCAGTTCTACATGAGCACGCCTATCTGGTTTACCGGCGTGAAGTTCAGCAAGGAGAACGTCGATAACACAATCGACGCCGCCATGAGCAAGGAGGCCGGCCAATGAACTTTCTTATCACGCACCAGACCCAGCCGACCCCCAATACCTGCTTCTCAACATGCCTTGCCATGATCCAGTGCGTTCCCGCCGGGGTCATGGTAGGCAAGATCCACGAATGGTATTTCGCCGGCTCGGTGAGTACTCGCCAGGCGCTTGATAAGGTCGGCATCCCATTCGAATCGTTCGACACGGCAGACCTGCCTGCGTTTGGGCGGGACGGGGTTTACATGGTGGCAGTCCCGTCCATAAACGAGCCTGGATGGCTTCATCAGGTCCTCTGCGAGTGCTACGACGGCAACTTCATCGTGCATGACCCAAACCGTGGGCGCCGCGATTGCAAGCACTACGTCGCCGCCCTCACAGAAGGCTGCTTCAACGAGGTCAAGTTTCACGGGTATGTGATCGATGCGTTCATCCCGCGCAGCTACCTGCTTGAGCGATACAGCTGGAGGGCGGCGTCATGACTGACCACTCCCTGCGCACCGAGTCCGACCGCCGCCGGCTCATGAGCTTCATCGAGCATGTCGACCTGAGCAAACCACGCAAAGTCTCCATCAGCGAGACCCGCAACAAGCGCAGCGAAGCCCAGAACCGCCTGCTGTGGATGTGGAATGGCCTGATCCAGACCCACCTGCGCGAATCCTTCGGCCAGTTGGCCAGCAGCGAAGAGTGGCACGAGATTCTGGTGGCCAAGCTCTGGCCGGCTGAGGTCCGCCGCGTGGAGCTGCCAGACGGCGCCGCGTTCAAGGTTGGCCGGGCCAAGACCCGCAAGTTCACCACGGTGCAGATGACGACCTACCTCGAACTGCTGGATGCCTACTGCGCCGAGCACCTTCAGCTCCTGCTGCCCCACCCAGACGACCTGATGATGGCTATCTACGGCGAGCGCCGGAGGACTGCAGCATGAAACGACTCAACCGCCTTATCTCGTTCCTGGCCCTGGCCTACGCCACTGGCTGGACGCCTGCCGAGCTGAATCAGGGGGTGCTTCTGTGAGCCTTGCCGCCAAGCCGCCGCGCCCCAAGCGCTGCCGCAACACCTCCTGCGGCTCGACCTTCACTCCCCAGCGCCTGGGCTAGGCCGTATGCAGCCCGGCCTGCGCGCTGGCGACCAAAGACCAGAACTTGCCGAAGGCCCGCAAGGCCATCGCCGACCGCGAGCGCCGCGAGATCAAGGTGCGCAAGGAGAAGCTGAAATCGCGTGGGGAATACCTCCGCGAGGCCCAGATCGCCTTCAACGCGTACATCCGTGCCCGTGACCAGTTAGCCGGCCACGCCTGCATCAGCAGCGGCAACCCTCTGGACTGGACCGGTAACGCGGTAGATGCGGGTCACTATCGCAGCGTCGGTGCCGCGCCACACCTCAGGTTCGATGAGCGCAACTGCCACGCCCAGAGCAAGCAGGACAACCGATTCCTTTCCGGCAATGCCGTTGATTACCGGATTGGCCTGATCGCCCGCATCGGCCTGGAGGCGGTCGAGGCACTGGAGGCCGATCAGAGCGTGCGCAAGTACACGATCGACGAACTCAAGGCCATAACCGCCGAGTACCGCGCCAAGCTCCGTGAGCTGAAGAAGGAGGCCGCATGAGCCAATTTATCGACTTGGTCGACCTGTGCCGCTTCGCGGTGATGGTTGCCGTTTTCGCCTGGTTCTGCCTGGAGCGCCAAGCATGATTGCGAACCTGTTCTTGACCCTGATGATCTTCAGCATCTGCGGCCTGTTGGTGGTGAATGTCCGCATGCAGCAGCGCATGAAGGACCGAAAGTGAATTTTGCAATGGGGGATGGGGAATGATGAAACTGAACAGCGCACGCCTGGCTTGGCACGATGCCCTTTACACCCCATGGGACAGCCAGGGTGCCCACGTCGAACAGATCGGCCTGTTGGGTTGCTCCGTGCAGAAGACCGAGAAGATGGTGACCAGCCGCCACGCCATGCACCAGTCGGTGTCGGCTCGCATCCAGCACGCCATTGCCACGTTGCCCGGCCACCTGCAGGCCTTCGGCAACTTCATGTACAGCCCGATGGCCAGCATCGACGAGAAGGAGGAGGCGGAGGAGCTGGTGTTCCTGGGGGCGTACAACGCCGGCCCGAAGATGACCGCGCGCAAGTTCGCCAAAGCTCGGCACGTGGCCCAGGCCGTGGTGCTTCGCTACCAGCGCCTGCACCAGGGAGGGCAGAGCGAAGGAGTGGACCCGCTGCCAACGGCCGAGAAGATGCGCCTGTGGATTTTGGCGGTGCACGGGGTATCCATTGTGGGTGATCAATGGGCCCGCGACTGGGGCGACTTTGTGGAGCGGTGTTTCGATGCTTGCAACCAGCTCGACAAGGCCGCTCTGGCCCCTGTTTCAATGGCAATTTCGGCGATGAAAGAAGCCGCTTGACGTTTTGTCGGCGTACGGGCATCATTTCGCCATATTAGAGTTTTGCCTCTGGCAAAAACGTCTCACCAGAACCCCGCCATCGAGCGGGGTTTTTCGTTTTCAGCCCCTCCACACCCATAGCCCCGAGCTGGGTGTGCTGTAGGGGCTGTTTGTTTTGGCGTTTAGCTCAGCGGTAGAGCACCCGGCTGTTAACCGGGCGGTCCCAGGTTCGAATCCTGGAATGCCAGCCAGACCAACCAACGCCAAGTGCCCGCACATGCGGACCTACTGGCCCTCATCAGGGCCTCAGACTTCTCATCGCTGCTGCTCCGCTGCGACCTTGGCCGTCCCCATCCGGCCTTTTTTATTCGAAATGGACAGACCCTATGGCCGGAATAGCTGACAGCACCGCGTTCAAGGTCATAGTGCCTGTCATGCAGACCCTGATCTGCGCGGGCGCGCTGGGAGCCTTCACCTACGTGAACAGCACCCTGACCTCGTTGCAGGCTCAACTGAGCAACTACCAAACCAATCAGGCCTTGGCGCTCCAGCGACTGGAATCCCTGGAGCGCCGCGCTGACGCCAACGACAAGATCGTCGACACCCTGCGCAGCACCAGCCAGGGCCAGGGTTACCAGATCGCCGCCATCCTTGAGAGCATCAAGAGCGGCGTGCTCAGCGGGCGGCCCAAGTGAAGCGCCTGCTGATCGTCCTCCTGCTTGCCGGGTGCGCCCAGAAGCCGACGATCGCCCCCAAACCAGTCGAAACCCACACGACGGTTTACCGCTTCACCAGCCATTCGTGTGACGCCCCACCCGAATCCAAACGCCTGCGCGATGCGCTCAACGACGCCGCCAGGTGGAAAAGCTATGCCGAAAGCCTCGAGAAACTGCCCTCCGCGAAGGTCACGCCCAATGAAGCTCATCCCTGAATGGCGCAAGTGTTGGCGCATGAGCAGCGTGCAGATCGCTGCGGCCGGCGCCGTGCTCAATGCCGCGGCTGCCGCCTGGTCGGTGTTCCAGGGCACGGTGAACCCCCTGGTGTTCGCCTGCGTGAACATGGGCCTGAGCTGTGCCGTGGCCGTGGCCCGGGTAGTTCAGCAATCGAAGCTGCAAGGCCCGCCGCCGGGAGATCACCCATGAGCATTCGGAACCACCTCTATTCCATCACTGCCTGGTTCGCCGGGCTCTTCAAGAAGGACACTGTCATGACCGATGAAACTCAAGCCGCTGCCGTAGTTGAAACCCCTGCTGCCGATGCCACGCCTGCTGCCGTAGTGGTTGCGCCGGTGGCTGTCGCTGCCGAGCCGGCGCCGGTGGCCGTGGTTGCCACCCCAGTGGACACCGACACCCTGAAGTCCATCCTGGCCGCCCTGGGCCACGACCTGGAAGCTGTGTGGGACGACGCCATCGCCCTGGCCAAGAAAGCCCTCTGAGGAGACGGACATGACTGACGAAACCTTGGTGGAAGAATCCGCGCCACAAAATGCGGGTGACGAAAACGTGGCGCCGACTGCTGCGGTTGAAGAAACCCCAGTTGCCGAGGCGCCTGCCGCTGAAGTGGTGCCAGTCGCTGAAGCTGAGCCTGTGGCAGATGCCCCGGCAGCGGAAGTTGATCCCACTGCTGATCCAGCGCCTGCTGATGCTGTGGTGTCTGACGCCACGAACGACGAAGGCTCGCACGTCGTCTCCGATGCGCTGCCCGAGGTTCATACCCCGACAGCAGATGCAGTGGCCATCGACGCCGCCGATCACGCCAAGGCCAAGGACGTGTTTGCATCCCTGCTCGGCGCCCTGGAAGAAGAGCACAAGGCCATTGCCCGCGAACTGGGCGTGCTGCTGAGCCTGCACACCGTGGCATCGGGCCAAGCCGACACCACTGGCGACTACAGCGCTGGTGACCTGACCAAGTGAGGGGCCATGGCTGGAAAGTGGTTTTGGCGTTGCGTGCCAACTGATACGGGCTGCGGCGTAATCGCGAGCTTCGATGTTGGTGGCCGCACAATAGGCACCGAATTCTGGTTGTCTTGTTCCGTCAAGACTCCTCTCCAACGCCAGGTGATTGAAGCCATAGAGCACATTATCCAGACGCTTCCTGAAGAGCATGCCCATTATTTCGGGCTCCAACCAATAAGTGATTTCCATGACCGATAAGCAGACACCCGACTGGGAGCGCATCGAGCAGCTCTACCGGGCCGGCCTGCTCTCGGTGCGGGAGATCGCGGCAAGCTGTGGCGTGTCGCACACTGCCATCCAGAAGAAGGCCAAGGCCGGAAGCTGGGAGCGAGACCTCAAGGCGAAGATCAAGGCCAAGGCTGATTCACTGGTTGCCAAAGCCGAGGTTGCCACGCAGGTTGCCAAGGAAACTCTGGCAACTGAGCGTGGCATCGTCGATGCGAACGCCCAGGTCATCGCGAACATCCGCATGGCGCATCGGGCTGATATTGGCCGGGCGCGTCGGCTGGCGAACCTGCTGTTCGATGAACTGGAAGGCTTGACGGAAGAGCAGGGCACGCTAAAGGAGCTGATCGCGCAACTGCGTGACGATGACGAGGCGGGTGACATGGCAGAAGTCCTGGCCCTGGCCAACAAGATGTCGACGCTCCCGTCCCGTACCAAGACCCTCAAGGAGCTGGGCGAGACGCTGAAGAACCTCGTCCTCCTCGAGCGCCAGGCCTACAGCATCGACGCCAACCCAGAAGACGAGAGCAAGGCGCCCGCAGGCTTAGGACATTTCTATGGAGACTTCGGCGCGAGCGACGCTTAACCCTTGCCTGCGCGAGTTCTGGACAACGCCAGCGCGCAACCGTGTGCTGTACGGTGGCCGGTCCTCGTCGAAGTCATGGGACGCCGCCGGGTTCGCTGTATTCCTGGCGTCCAACTACAAGGTGCGCTTCCTGTGTACCCGCCAGTTCCAGAACAAGAT
Organism: Pseudomonas sp. RIT-To-2; assembly: GCF_029623465.1. Lineage (NCBI taxonomy): Bacteria > Pseudomonadati > Pseudomonadota > Gammaproteobacteria > Pseudomonadales > Pseudomonadaceae > Pseudomonas > Pseudomonas sp. RIT-To-2. Next base: position 62,168 of record NZ_JAPYKM010000031.1, read on the forward strand.
CGAGGAGTCGGTCTACACCCTGATCAAGGCGCAGATCGAACGTTTCGGTCTGACCTCTCAGTTCAAGATCCTCGACGCGAAGATCATCCACAAGCGCACCGGTAGCGAGTTCATCTTCTACGGCCTGTGGCGTCACATCGACGAGATCAAGTCGCTGGAAGGCGTGGACGTGCTGTGGATCGAGGAGGCGCACAACCTCACTGAGGGCCAGTGGCAGATCCTCGAACCGACCATCCGGAAAGAGCACTCGCAGGTCTGGGTGATCTTCAACCCCAAGCTCTCGACCGACTTCACGTACAAGCGCTTCGTGGTCAACCCGCCGCCCAAGACGGTGGTGCGCAAGATCAACTACACCGAGAACCCGTTCCTCAGTCGCACGATCCTCGACGTGATCGAGGCGGCACAGATCGAGGATCCCGAAGAGCACGCCCACATCTACCTGGGCGAGCCACGGGACGACGATGACGGGGTGATCATCAAGCGCAGTTGGATTCAGGCTTCCATCGACGCTCACAAGGTGCTGGGGTTCAATGCCTCGGGCTTCAAGCGCATCGGATTCGACGTGGCTGACAGCGGCAACGACCTGTGCGCCAACGTGGCAGCCCACGGCTCTGTGGTCGAATGGGCGGACGAGTGGAAGGCCCAGGAAGACGAACTGCTCAAGTCCTGCACGCGCACCTACAGCGCAGCCAGGGACCGTGGAGCGTCGATCCTATACGACTCCATCGGTGTCGGCGCCACGGCCGGGGCCAAGTTCAAGGAGCTGAACGACGGCAAGCCTAGCCCCATCCGCTACGAGAAGTTCAATGCGGGCGCGGCCGTGCACATGCCCGAGAAGCTCTATCAGAAGCCAGATATCACCAACGGCGACATGTTCGCCAACATCAAGGCGCAGACCTGGTGGCTGGTGGCCGACCGCTTCCGTAACACCTTCAACGCCATCCGCAATGGCGAGAAGTTCCGGGATGACGAGCTGATCAGCATATCGAGCGACTGCCCGAAACTGGACAAGCTCATAGACGAGCTATCGACCCCGCGCCGCGACTACGACGGCAACGGGCGGGTGAAGGTCGAGAGCAAGAAGGACCTTGCCAAGCCGAACCGCGAAGGGGGGGCAGTGCCATCCCCAAACCTGGCCGATGCCTTCGTCATGTGCTTCAGCCCAACACACAAGGCGCCTATGCGCATTTCCGAAGACCTACTGAGGCGCGCCTGATGTTCTGGAAGAAGAAGGCAGCGCCTGCGCCTGTTGAGCCGGTGGTGAGCGAGCCCGAGCGCGCGAAGATGAAGATCAACACCACGCTCCTGGCCCAGGCCAGCGCCAAGCCGGCACCGGCCGAGTTCGCCAAGTACGAGCCGCCGGCCGGGGTGGTGCCCGCTGACCAGAAAGCCAACCTCATGGCCATGGACAGCGCGCCCTACGAGTACCTGAACGCCGTGGGCTACCAGTACGGCTACCAGGCGTTCCCCGGTTACCCGTACCTGGCCCAGCTCGCGCTGATGCCCGAATACCGCAAGATGGTCGCCACCATCGCCGAGGAGATGACCCGCAAGTGGATCAGCCTGCGCTGCGTTGGTGACGACGACAAGACCGACCGCCTTGACCAGCTCGACGCTGAGCTGAAGCGCCTGAACACTCGCGAGGTGTTTCGCCTGGCCGCCGAGAACGACGGCTACTTCGGGCGCGGCCAGATCTACACCGAGATGAAGGTGCCCAGCGGTGCGATGGCTTCGGACGACCCGCTGGAACTGAACACTCAACTTTTCCTCGACCCCGCCAAGGTGCCCAAGGGCTCGCTGGTGGCGTTGCGCTCTGTAGAGCCGGTGTGGACCTACCCAACGACCTACAACGCCGACAACCCACTGTCGCCGACCTTCTACAAGCCTGACGGCTGGTACGTCATGGCCAAGATGGTGCACAAGTCGCGGATCCTCACCTTCATCTCGCGCCCTGTGCCCGACATGCTGAAGGCGGCTTACAACTTCGGCGGCCTGTCGCTGATCCAGATCGCCGAGCCATACGTGAACAATTGGCTCCGCACGCGCAACAGCGTGGGCGACATGGTGCACTCGTTCTCCACGTCTGGCCTGGCCATAGACATGGCGGCAGCCCTTTCCGGTGACAACGCGACGAGCATCTTCGACCGGGCCGAACTGTTCAACAAGATGCGCGACAACCGCGGCGTCATGATGCTGGACAAAACGAACGAGGAGTTCTTCCAGTTCAACACCCCGCTCAGCGGCCTGGATGCCCTCCAGGCGCAGGCTCAGGAGCAGCAGGCTTCCATTTGTGGCATCCCACTGGTGAAGCTTCTGGGTATCACGCCTTCAGGCCTGAATGCCTCCAGCGACGGCGAGATTCGCGTGTTCTATGACGGCATCCACGCCTTGCAGGAGAACCTGTTCCGCGCGCCGCTCAAGCGCGTGCTGGACCTGGCTCAGTTGTCCCTGTTCGGCGACATCGACCCAGACATCGACTTCATGTTCGAGCCGCTGTACCAGATGTCCGAGCTTGAGCAGGCGAACGTCAGGAAGCTTGAGGCTGACACCGATGCGGTGCTGATCGGCTCCAACGTCATCACGACCGATGAGGCCCGTGAGCGCGTGGCTGCTGATCCTGATAGCCCTTATCAGTCCCTCGAACTGAACGAGGAGGTCGATAACGAGCTGGAGGATGACGATGACGATCCAACCGACGATCCTTCGTCCGGTAAGGCCTAACGCTGGCGTCCAGGCGTGGTACCGCAAGCAACTGGACGCGGCCATCAAGGAAATGCAGAACTCGCTGGTGTTCTGGCTCAAGGCCAACTACCGGGCCGCAGGGCTCGCGGATGGCCTGGCCCAAGACGACAGCCCGGCGATGATGATGCGCAAGGCCATGGGCAAGCTCGCCAAGCGCTGGCAGGGCAAGTTTGACGACATCGCCGACTCTCTGGGCAAGCGCTTCGCCGATCGCGCCCTGGGCAACTCCGACGTTTCGCTGCGCAACGCCATGGAGGCAGCCGGTGCCACGGTGAAGTTCACCATGACACCCGAGATGAACGACGTGTATCAGGGCTGCATCGGCGAGCAGGTGGGCCTCATCAGGTCCATTGCCAGCGAGCACCTAGCCGATGTGCAGGGTCTGGTGATGCGCTCCGTCCAGCGCGGCCGGGACCTGGGCAGCCTATCCAAGGAGTTGGAGGCGCGGTATGGCGTGACCAAGCGTCGCGCTGCGCTCATCGCACGCGACCAGAACAACAAGGCGACCTCCGCCATGCAGAGTGCCAGGCAGCAAGCCTTGGGCATCAAGGAGGGCGTCTGGCGGCATAGCGGCGGCGGAAAGGTGCCGCGCCACTCCCACGTTCAAGCCAGCGGCAAGACGTTCGTCCTCGCCAAGGGCATGTTCATCGAAGACGAATGGATCATGCCGGGCGAGAAGATCAACTGCCGATGCACCTGGTCCCCGGTTATCCCCGGCCTCGACTGAGAACACTTCATGAAACCTGAAATCCTGGCATTCGACCGGGCCACGATGCGCCTGATCGACGTCGACGGGCGCCTGCACGTCAAGGTCAGCCACATCAGCAAGGCGGCCGTGAACCCCTACTACGGGCGGGAAATTCCGAACTGTGAGGGTCTGGGCCTTGACCCTGATCGGATCTACCAGCTTTTGCGCGACCCGGGCGAACTGGCCAAGGGCGCCGCGACCTTCAACAACATCCCGCTGCTGAACAAGCACATCGCGGTCAGCGCGGATGACCCGCAGAAAGAGTCGGTGGTGGGCTCGACCGGCACCGATGCCGCGTTCGTTGACCCCTACCTCGACAACAGCCTCGTCATCTGGGAGTCGGCAGCCATCGCCGGTATCCGCAGCGGCGAGCAGCGAGAACTCTCCTCGGCGTATCGCTACGTCGCGGATATGACGCCCGGCGTTTACGAGGGCGTGCCGTACGACGGTCGCATGACCGAAATCGTGGGCAACCATGTGGCTCTGGTCCCTGTGGGCCGTGCCGGTGCTGACGTCCTCGTCAGCGATTCACTACCTGAGGAACTACACCCCATGAAAAAGAGCCAAGCCGCCGCCGCACGCGCGGCACTCGGTGCCCACCTGCAGCCGCAGCTCGCTCAGGATGGCGCGCTTCCCACGTTCCGGGCGCTGTTTGCCAAACCGACCACCGTCAAGAAGCTGGCCGAGGATGCCGCGCTGGCGTTCCCGGATGCCAAGCTCGACGTGGCTGCCCTGGCCAAGTCGCTGAAATTCGCCCTCGACGAGGCTGACGATCCGAAAGATCCGAACGCCAATGACGAGGATGACGAGGAGGACAAGAAGAAAAAGGCCGAGGACGAGGAGAAAGAGGAGGAGGAGCGCAAGAAGGCGGAGGCTGAAAAGAAAGCTCAAGACGAAGAGGAGGAAGAGAAAAAAGAGGCTGATAAAAAGGCCATGGACTCTGCCTTGAAGGCCGTCGAACGCAACACCATCAAGCGCATGAACGACATCCGCGCCGCCGAGGAAGAGGTCCGCCCCCTGATCGGTTCCGTGGTTGCCCAGGACTCGGCCGAGGCCGTGTACAAGCTGGCCCTGGACGCTGCCGGTGTCGACGTGACTGGTGTGCACCCCTCGGCCTACCGCGCCCTGGTGCGCATGCACGCCAACACCGCAACCGCCAAGCCGACCCCGCGCATCGCGCTGGACGCCAAGGCTGACGAAGACTTCGCCACCCGGTTCCCAACCGCCGGCAAACTGAAGAAGGGGTACTAAGCCATGGGCTTCCAAAGCGTAATCAACCAAACCCCGGCCCCGGCGGTCGAAGGCGATTTTTCCAGCGCCAACGCCTATGCGTCGGTTGTGGCCGGTGAGGGCGCGCTGATTGCTGGCTCTGCAGGCGTCACCGTGGGCCGCTTCGCCTGGGCAACTGCCGCAGGCGTGGTATCCAACGTGCAGACCACCGGCGCTCCTACCGGCTTCGTGCACCGCCACCAGCAGGCCGTCATCACCCAGTGGCTGGGCGCAAGCTCGATGCTGATCCCGGCCGGCCTGCAGATGGCACTGATGTCCGCCGGCGATTTCTGGGGCCGCTCGACCACCGCGGCCACTATCGGTCAGAAGGTCTTCGCCTCGATCACCGACGGCACCATCGCCACCGGCGCCGCTGGCGCGACCGTGACCGGTTTCGTCGAGACCAAATTCGTCGTTCAGAGCGCTGCCGCTGCTGGCGAACTCATCAAATTCGGCACCTGGAGCTGATCATGGAAAAAGACTTCATCAAGGTGGCGCACGAGTACGGCGTCCATCTGGCTCAGACTGCGGCTTACCTCAAGCCGGAGTACGCGCGCGACTTCAACCTTGCCATGGACGCCCAGCCGACCATGGTTACCGTCAGCAACGCCGGTATCCCGGCCTACCTGGCTAACTACGTCGACCCGGAACTGATCCGCGTCGTCGTGACGCCTATGAAGGCCTCGGTCATCTTCGGCGAGACCAAAAAGGGCGACTGGACCACCCTGACCGCGCAATTCCCCATCGTGGAAGCGACCGGTGAGGTCAGTTCGTACGATGACTACAGCAACAACGGGTCGATCAACGCGAACGTGAACTGGGTGCCGCGCCAGAGCTACGGCTACCAGACCGTGACCCGCTGGGGCGAGAAAGAGCTGGAAATGTACGGCCTGGCCCGCATCGGCTACGCGGCCGAGCTGAGCGTGTCCAGCGCTCTGACGCTGAACAAGTTCCAGAACAAGTCGTACTTCTTCGGCATCGCCGGCCTGCAGAACTACGGCCTGCTGAACGACCCGAACCTCAGTGCCCCGGTCACCCCGGGCGCCACCGGTACCGGCAGCGGCACTACCTGGGCCACCAAGGACGGCGCGGCCATCTACGCCGACATCAGCGGCCTGCTGTACGCCAAGCTGATCAGCCAGACCAAAGGCCTGGTTGAGCGTGACGCGCCGATGAAGCTGTGCATGTCGCCGACTTCCGAAGTCAACCTGACCAAGACCAACCAGTACAACGTGAACGTTTCGGACCAGCTCAAGAAGAACTTCCCGAACCTGACCGTTGAAACCGCCGTTGAGTACAGCACCGCCTCGGGCGAACTGGTTCAACTGATCGTCGACAACATCGACGGGCAGGACACCGGCTATTGCGCCTTCACCGAGAAGATGCGCGCCCACCCGGTGGTGACCGACCTGTCGGCCTGGAAGCAGAAGAAGTCGGGCGGCACCTGGGGTGCCATCATCAAACAGCCTCTGGCTATCGCACAAATGTTGGGGGTCTGAACCATGGCTGACACCGTAATCGTGGGCTGCAAGCTGCCCCATGGCCTGGAAACGGTCATGGGCGGCAAAACTGTCGTGCTGAACGGCAACAACTCCACTGACCTGGCGGGCGGCTACGGCCTGACCCGCGAAGTCGACAAGGCTGCGTTCGAGCAGTGGCTCATCGACTTCGCCGACTTCGAGCCGGTCAAGCGCGGCCTGATCTTCGCCAACACCAGCGAGCGTAGCGTCAAGGCTGAAGCAGCCGAGAAGGCCGGCGAGAAAACCGGCCTGGAAGGCCTGAACCCGGACGCCCCGGCGCCTGGCATCAAGCCAGCCGACAAGGAGTGACCCATGGGTGTCGTCGTCTTCGACGTGGCGAGCTTCCGGGTTCGCTACCCGGAGTTCGCGACGGTATCTGATGAGCTGCTCCAGGCTTACTTCGACGAAGCCACCGTGTACCTCAACAACACCGAGTGCAGCCCCGTAACCGACGTGGCCAAGCGCGCGTTGCTGCTGAATATGCTGGTGGCGCACGTCGCAGCGCTGAACGCCGGGACAAATGGCGAGGCTGCCTCTCCCCTTGTGGGTAGGATCAACAGCGCCACCGAGGGCTCCGTGTCGGTCACCACCGACATGGGCGCCGTCGCCGGCTCGGCTGCCTGGTTCATGCAAACCAAATACGGCGCCTCCTACTGGCAGGCGACCGTCAATCTTCGTAGCTTCCGGTATTTCCCCGGGCGCTCATACCCAGCGTGAGGGTTTCGCCATGGCGGACGGTGGAATGGCCGGTGGCGAGGCGCTCCAGAAATACCTCGAAGGGATCGCCGAGAGTCTTACGAAGTCCAGCGGCCTGAAGGTAGGATTCCTCGAAGGCTCGACCTATCCGGACGGAACCTCCGTTCCAATGGTCGCTGCGGTGAACGAATTCGGGGGCACCATAGACATTCCCGAGCGCGTCCAGACCGTCTATTTCAGGATGAACGAGCGGACCGGTGATGTTGGCCATCGATTCGTTCGGGCTCAGAGATCTAACTTTGCCCAGGAAGTCGTTATTCCAGCTCACAAAATTACGATTCCTTCAAGGCCGTTTTTCCGAGAGACCATTGGTGATTTCTCACCTGAGTGGGGCGATGATCTCGCCAAGTTGCTTGTAAAGAATCGATATGACGTGCAGGCATCGCTGGAGTCGATGGGCATGATCATCAAGAAGCAGTTGCAAGACAGGATTGTAGACCTGGATAACCCAAGAAACGCCGCTTCCACGCTTCGCCAGAAGGCCGGCAACAACCCACTGGTGGACACCGGCCACATGCTCAACAGCGTCGATTACGAGGTGGATACGTGAACCTACACGGCATCGTCTCAGGCGCGGTCGGCACGGTGAACCCCTTCGTGTCCGGCACCATGCGGGTCAGTACCGGCTACACGACCTCAGGCTCTGGCAGCAGGACGCCCACCTACAGCGATACCGGCGTGAGCGTGCAGCTACAGGCCCTCGGCTACAAAGACCTTCAACAGATCGACGGCCTCAACCTGCAGGGCGTCGTCAAGGCCGCCTACGTGAAGGGCAACTTCAACGGCGTCAACCGCCCCAAGAAGCAGGGTGGGGACGTGCTCATCATCGGCGCCGATACCTGGCTGATCGTCCAGCCCCTGGAAGAATGGCCCGACTGGTGCAAGTTCGTGATCAACCTGCAGGTGCCCAAGACATGATCACCGCAGACGTTACCGAAGAAGACCTCCTGACCGCCTTGCGCGGTTTTTTATTGCCCATCGTTGGTGGAGAGGTGGTGCGGTCGCAGGAAAACGGCGTGCCGATGCCCACGGGCCCGTTCACGACCATGACCACGCTGCGGATCGCCGGTCTTTCCACGGACAAGCAGATCTGGGCCGATACCGGCTCGTCTGCCACCAGCTCCATCAAACACGCCCGCTCCAGCGAGTGGACGGTGCAGATCGACGTGTACGGCGAGGGCGCGATGGACCGGGCAAACGCTACGGCGGCCCTGGTGCGCACCGACTATGCCTGCAACCAGTTCGCCGCGGCGAGCATCGACATCCAGCCCCTCTACGCGGGCGAGCCGCACCAAACCACGATGATCAACGGCGAGCAGCAGTACGAACCGCGCTGGACGTTCGACTTCGTGGCCCAGTTCAACCCCGTCATTGCCGTCCCTGAGCAGTACGCGGACCAACTCGTCATCAACCTGGCCGAAGTGGCCGTGACCTTTCCACCCGAGGATTGACTAAATGACCATCCCCGTTTCGCAGATTGTCCAGGTCAATCCTGGCGTGCTCTCGGCTGCCGGCGCAGCCGTGGACATCAATGGCCTGATCCTTACCCAGAGCGGCTATGTGCCCATCGGCACTGTCCCGAGCTTCGCCTCGGCAGACGACGTGGGCACCTACTTCGGTGACTCATCCACCGAGAAGGCTCTGGCCGATATCTACTTCGACGGCTTCGACAACTGCACCAAGACCCCGGGTTCTCTGTTCTTCGCTCAATACCCTGCGGCTCCTGTGGCGGCTTATCTGCGTAGTGGGTCGCTGGCGTCGATGACGCTGGCGCAGTTGCAGGCTCTCACCGGATCCCTGACCGTAACCGTGGATGGCGTAGCTAAGACCGCAGCATCGGTATCGCTGTCGGCTGCAACCAGCTTCAGCAATGCTGCGACCCTGCTGGCTACCGCCCTGGGCGTACCGGTCACGTTCGACGCCATCAAGTCTGCCTTCATCGTTGCATCGAGTACTTCGGGCGCAGCGTCCACCATCTCGTTCGCTACTGGCACCCTGGCCGCAAGTCTGCTGCTTACCAGTGCCACTGGCGCGGTTACCAGTCAGGGAGCCGTGGCCGGCATCTCCTCCACCTTCATGAATGCTGTAGTGAAGGTGACGCAGAACTGGGTCAACTTCATGACCACCTGGGAGCCAGTGACCGCAGATAAGACGGCATTCTCCACTTGGGTCAACGCCCAGAATGACCGCTACGCCTACGTTGGCTGGGACAGCGACGTGAACGCCAAGGCTTCCGGAAGCACTGCTACCTGGGGCGCGGCACTGAAAGCCGCAAACATCAGCGGCAGCATTCCGGTATTCGGCAATGCCACCCATGCCGCCTTCGTGCTGGCCTGGGCTGGATCGCTGGACTTCGACCGCCTCAATGGTCGGGCCACCCTGGCGTTCCGCTCCCAGAGCGGCTTGTCCGCTTCAGTCACCGACGCCACCGACGCAGCCAACCTCATCGCGAACGGTTACAACTTCTATGGTGCGTACGCCACGGCGAAGGATGGCTACACCTTTATGTATCCGGGGGCGATCTCGGGTGACTGGGACTGGGCTGATTCCTACATCAATCAGGTGTGGCTGAACGCCAACCTGCAGGGGGCGATGATCGAGCTTCTGCAGGCCGTCAACTCGCTGCCATACAACGCTGCTGGTTACGCCCTGGTCGAGGCAGCCTGCGCGGACCCGCTGATCGCAGCATTGAACTTTGGCGCAATCCGCACGGGTACCACTCTTTCTTCTGCGCAGATCGCCGAAATCCAGAACGCGGTGGGTGCCGACGTGAGCGCAACGATCATCGCCAAGGGCTATTACATGCAGATCGTACCGGCTACCGCAGCCATACGTGCGGCACGTACCAGCCCGCCCATCACGCTGTATTACGCCGATGGCGGCAGCATCCAGAAACTGACTGTAGCCAGCATCGAGGTGCAATAACATGTCGACCATTACCTCTGCGAACGCAGCGTTCGCGCTGGCCATCACCAACCTGTACCCGTCGCCTCAAAACATCCAGGGTTACGCCGCGGACGCGATGTTCGCGGTGGACGAGGCCGATATCGCCGAAATCGTCATGGGTGTGGACGGCAAAATGTCTGCTGGCTACGTCTACTCGGCCACGCCGATGACGGTCTCGATCATGCCGGATTCACCGTCGAACACCGTTTTCGAGACCTGGTACAACACCAGCCGGGCCGCCGCCGACGTGTACTCAGGCAATGCCACCATCATCCTGCCCGGCATCAAGCGCAAGTACACCCTGAAAAACGGTGTGCTGACCAAGGGCAAGGCTCTGCCGGATGCCAAGAAAACCCTCCAGCCCCGGGAATGGAAGATCACCTGGGAAAGCGTCACTGGCGAAGACTACAACGGATAAGGCGGTGATCTGATGGCTCGCAAGACGATTGAATACCGCGTGGAAGACGAAGGTCGCGACTTCGGCAAACTGTTCGAACTGCGTGAGATGCCGTGCACACAGGCCGAGAAATGGGCGCTGCGCGTGTTCCTGGCCGTGGCCAGCAACGGCATTGAGCTGCCTGACGACGTGGCGAACGCCGGCTTTGCCGCCATCGCTGCCATGGGCCTGGGCCTGATCGGCAAGCTGCCCTACAAGGACGCCGAGCCGCTGCTGGACGAGATGTTCACCTGTGTGCGCATCAAGCCTGATCCTGGCAACCGCGGCGTTGTTCGTGACCTGGTCGAGGACGACATCGAGGAAGTCAAAACCCGCGTCAAGATCCGCATGGCTGTCTTCAAGCTCCACGCGGATTTTTCCAAGGCCGCCGCGCCCTCGACCTTGGCCCAAGCGTAGGCGGCCGCCAACCGTACGGCATGGTCGACTACCTGAACATGCCGAGGACGGTGGCCACCTGTGTCTCGTCGCGCCTGGCCACCCTGCATGAACTCGATACCGTCTACGGCCTTGAGGATATGTGGGGGCTGCTGGAGGTGAACACCGTCGACACCCATAACGCCAACGTCGCGAAAAAAGCCGAGGAGGCCTGATGGCGAACATCATCGACGCCCTGATCGTGACGCTCGGCCTGGACGCCAGTGATTACCAGAAGGAACAGAAGGAGGTTGACGTTGGCCTGAAAAAACTTCGGGAGAATGCCGAGAAGACCGCCAAGGAAATGGAGGCTCGTGGCAAGCAGGCCGCCGCCTTCGTGGGGGCCATCAAGCGCGAACTGATCGGGCTGTTTGCCGTCGTCACCGCTGGCCGGGGACTGAGCGGATTTTTCACCGACTCCGTGAACGACACGGCCGCCCTTGGGCGCCTGGCCGTGAACCTGAACATGTCGGCCAAGGAGCTGGACGGCTGGGGGACCGCAGCCGAGGCGTTTGGCGGCACGGCAGAGGGTGTGCGCGGCTCGCTGCAGCACATCGCCGGCGGTATTCAGGAGTTTGCGGCCACTGGCCAGTCAGCACTTATCCCGTACTTCCGCTCGATGGGCATTGAGCTCTCGGATAGTTCCGGCAAGGTCCGTGATTACCGCGCGATAATGATGGACCTGGCTGACAAGTTCAAAGGCATGAAGCCCCAGGAAGCGCTGTTCTTCGGGCACAATCTGGGGTTGGATGACGGCACCATCAACCTGTTGCGCCAGGGCCGGGGGGAGTTGTCTCAACTGGTCGCCAAGATGACCCAGTCCTCCGGCATTACCCAGGACAGCGTCGACGCCGCGCGGCGAGCCCAGAAGAACTGGGCGATCTTCAATCAGCAACTGCGCGGAATTGGGCAGACCATCTTCGCCGAGATGGCGCCAGCGCTCGAAGTGGCCATTACCTGGCTGACCAAGTTTTCGGACTGGGTGTCCGAGCATCACGAGGTCATCGTGGGGTTCTTCGCGGGTGCTGCTGGCGCTGCCGCAGCCCTCGCCCTGGCAACAATCGAAATCTGGGGGCCCATCGTCCTGATTGCGGGCGCGATCGCAGGTCTGTCGGCTGGTGTTACCTACCTGTGGGGGGAGTGGCAGAAGTGGACCAGTGGTAGCAAAACGCAGTTGGGCGAGCTGTTCCAGGTCGCCACAAACGTGTTCAACGGGATCAAGCAGATCTTCGCGGGCACGCTGGAGCCTATGAAGGCGTTGCTGGCTGGATTTATCCAGATCGTCATCGACTACTTCAAGCTCCTCAAGGCGGTATTCACCGGAAACACGGACGATATCCGCAAGGCGTGGCGCAACCTTACAGGGGACCTTGGCAAGTACTTCCAGGACTGGGTGAAGCTCATCGAGACCCTGGCGCCGCGCATAGCCGCTGCACTGGTCAAGGCCTTCACGGGTGCCTGGGACTACCTCAAGAAAAGGTACAGCAAGATCGCTGCCTTGTTCACGGGCGAAAGCGATGGCGAGACCCCGGACGAGCCGGAGGCACCGCCACAGGGGCAGGCGCCAACTGTTGAGTCATCCGATCCGCAGCAGCCGGCCGCCCCCAGCGGCGCCCGGCTGCCACGCGGGGTGCGCAACAATAACCCGGGCAACCTGAATTTCGTGGGCCAGGACGGCGCTACGCTGGAGTCCGGGTCGAACGCACGGTTTGCCAAGTTCACCAGCATGGAGGCTGGTATTGCTGCGCTTGCGAAACAGTTGCAGCTCTATGCTTCGCGCGGCGTGAACTCCATCCGAACTATCGTCAACAAATATGCGCCGGCCGGCGACGGCAACAACACGGCGGCATACATGCAGGCCCTGGCGAAATCGGTAGGCGTGGGCGTGGATGCGCAGCTAAATCTCGGTGACACGTCGCAGCTCACCGCTCTCGTCAAAGGCATTACCAACCACGAAAACGGCGCCGGCTACGTCAGCGACGACCAGATCCGTGCAGGGGTGCGTCTTGGCGCGGGCGCCAGATCGTTCAGCGGCGTGGCCAGCAACACTACGGATGTGACCATCCAGCGAATGGAAATCAACACCCGGGCAACTGACGCGGCCGGTATCGCGCGGGACATGGGCTCGGAAATTCAACGGCGAGGCCTCACCAGCCCGGCCGCCACAGGGGATAGCTGATGTCGCTGATTGATTTCCCCAATATCCCGCCACTGCCTGGCGTGCCGGACCTGCGCCGCAGTTCCTATGGCGTTCTTGCGCAGACCGGCATCATGGGCAAGTTGCAGGGGCTGGATTATTTCGGCCTGCTGGACGGCCTGCTGGCCCCCACATGGCAGGTCGTGGACGCCAACGGCGCCCAGGTCATCAAGCCCGACTCGGTCGTCGCGTTCGAGTACCGCGGTGAAGCGCGGCTGGCAACCTTCCCGATCGAGCAGGGGGCGTTCTCCACCTACAACAAGGTGCAGATGCCGTATGACCTGCGCATTCGCATGACCTGCGGGGGGAACGGAAGCATGAGCCGGGACCAGTTCCTGGCCATGCTGAAGTACCTGCAGGACTCGATTGAGCTGTACACCATCGTCACACCTGACGACTCTTTGGTGAACGTCAATCTGGTCAGCTACGACTACCGCCGGGAAGCGCGCAACGGTGCGACCTTGATCACGGCCGATGCCATGTTTCAGGAAGTTCGTGTGACCGCCAGCGGGGTCTACGTCAACGCGGCACAGCCGGCTGGCGCTGATGCGGTGAGTGTGGGATCGGTGAAAACGACCGACCCGTCGAAAGAGCAGGAGTCGATATTCGCCAAGGCCTGGGCCGCCACCAAGACCGCCGGAACGACGGTCCTGAACGTACTGAAGGGGTAGCCCATGCTTGTGATACCGCTCACCGCCACGCCGTCGCAGACGTTTTCCATCGTCCTCAACCAGCAGAACTGCAAGATCAACGTCTACCAGAAGTCGACGGGCATGTACTTGGACCTCTACCTGAACGCCACCAAGATCATCAGCGGGGTCATCTGCCGGAACCTGGTGCGCCTGGTGCAGCAGTCCTACCTGGGGCTTGTGGGTGACCTGGCATTCCTCGACACAAAAGGGTCCGACGATCCGTCGTATGAGGCCCTCGGAACCCGTTGGATCCTGATGTATCTTGAGGCTTCAGACCTTTGATGCAGGGATCGACATGAAACGGATGGTGATTTTATTTGGTGCTTTGCTCTTCACTGCAACTGCTGCTCATGCTGATGGAAAAAACAAGGTTTCCAAGGAGGAAGGCTGCGCGAGTCAGGGTGATTTCGTCGCGAAGGTTGTTGCTTCTCGGCAAGCTGGCGTAGCAGCTAATACCGTGCTTGACATGACCGTCACGTCAGAAACGAAAGCATACGGCGCTCCACCAAATGAAGTTCGCTCAGCCTGGTATCGGAAGACGATCTTGGCCATCTACGAAAATCCCAAATACCTGTATTCCGATCCGTCTGCTTCAGGCATGTCGTACCAGGATGCATGCTTGGCAAATCCGGCAAAAATGCTGATTGGAGGATAGCGATGACGTTCAGGTCTAGAGCCATTGATGTTTCTTTCAGGCTCGCTGATGGTGAGTTTGGTGATGGACTTGGCAATGAGGTGCTTTATACCGGTCTACGTTGTGAAGCCTCGATCAATAATGTGGCCGGCGATTCATTAAATTCTATCCAGTTTCGGGCTTATGGCATGAGCTCATCCGTGATGAGCAAGCTGTCTACGCTCGGGCTGCTCGCGACCGTTGTGAGGAAAAATATTGTAACGGTCTTTGCTGGCGATAATCTTAGCGGTAGGGAGCAAGTATTCCAGGGCACTATTTCTAACGCATGGACGGATTATCGCGGAGCCCCAGAGGTTTCTTTTAATCTTGAGGCTTACGCTGGTTTTTATGAGCAAGTAAAAGCTGTCGCTGTAAATAGCTATAGCGGATCTACTGACGTAGCTTCGATAATCCAGAGTCTCGCCACTTCAATGGGTTATGCGTTCAAGAATAATGGTGTTACGGCAAAACTTTCCAGCCCATATTTGGCCGGCTCGGCGATAGCGCAGATAAAGGACGCAGCAAAGCATGCTGGCATCAACTGCGATATAAGTAATGGGCGTGTTGAAATCTGGCCGAACGGCGGAAAGCGAGACGAGCAAACTCTAATATTGTCCCCTCAAACTGGTCTTGTGGGATATCCAACTTTCTCAGGTGTTGGTATTAATGTGCAGGCTGAGTTCAACACCGACATTATGATCGGACGCCATATTGCCGTCCAAAGCTCCATACCGCAGGCATGCGGAGATGACTGGTACTGCCAGATATCGCACCACGAAATATCGTCCATGTCGCCAGGCGGCCCCTGGTTTACCTATGCAACCCTAGCGAAGGCGGGTTTTTATGTCGCAAAAGGAAACTGATGGAGCCGTTGGTGTCATGGATTTGATGCCTGGCAACGACTTCAACGCCCAATCATTCATCATTCGCCAGGCGCTGGCAAAGACAAGAACTAACACGTTGGTCCAAGTAATTAGCTGCACGAATGATGGAGGGCTATCTCCTGTTGGCCTGGTAGATGTTCAGGTTCTTGTTCAGCGGATTGCCGGAGATGGAACGGTGATAGACGCCGGCAAGATCCACAACCTGCCGTACATGCGCATCCAGGGCGGTACCGACGCCGTGATCATGGACCCAAAGGTCGGCGACATTGGTCTTGCCGCGATATGCGACCGCGACATCTCGGCTGTGGTCGCGAGCAAGGCTGCTGCTGCTCCTGCTTCTCTGCGCCGGCACGACATGGCTGACGGCCTGTACTTGGGCGGCTTTCTCAACGGCACGCCCGCCCAGTACATCCAGTTCACCGAGGGCGGCATCAACTTGGTGTCACCCACAAAGGTCAGCGTGCAGGCCCCAGAGATCGACCTTGCCGGAGTGGTGAAGATCACGGGTTCGGCATTGACCCATAACGGTGTGAACGTTGGCGCAACCCACACCCACGCAGGGGTTACTCCAGGCTCTGGCTCTACAGGCCTGCCTCAGTAATTAAGGATGGCAATTGAGCAGCCAGGGCATGCCGTTTTTGTCTTGACCGCCTCCAGTGCAGATCATGCTCACCTTATCTCCGGCTACGATCTTGCTGTAAAAGGCAGAGTATTTTTTTGAGATGCTGGCCTGCACACCCAAAACGCCATAGGGGTTGGGCGTTGTACTTACCCGGAACGATATCAGCACGTAATCACCCACCGGCCCATACGGCTTTTTGGCAATTCCATAAATATCAATCAGGTGTCCCTTGTAGAAGCTATCTGACTGCTTTGGATTGTTTTTGTATGCCTGAAATAGCTCATCTGCATCTATGGGTATCGGATGCTCTGGCGGGTTTTGATATCGGTCCTCCTCCGACTGAGTTGCTGCCCCAGAAATTGCGGCCCACAGCGAAGCCGCGAGCAGCGCGAACGATAGCCTTTTCATAAGTCACTCCCTGTAAAAAGGGGTGATCTTCGCATACCGATAGCCGGCCATGAGCCGGTTTTTTTACGCCCAGAAAAAGGCACAACCATGCCCAACACCCTTTTGCTGGACCAGGACGCCTGGGACCTGGTGCTTGACGCATCCGGGGATATTGCGCTGGCTGGCGAGCCCTATGCCATCGCCCAGGACGTGGCCAGCGCGGTTCGCACCTTCGCCAGCGAGTGCTGGTACGACACAACGCTGGGCCTGCCGTACTTCCAGAAGGTCCTCGGCTACATGCCGCCCCCGTCCTTCCTGCGCCAGAAGATCATCGATGCCGCCATGACCATCACCAACGTGGTCAGCGTCGAGGTGGTGTTCGTGACGCTGGAGGGGCGGGCGCTGACGGGCCAGATCAAAATCATCGACACCACCGGAACTGAGTCGGGAGTGACCTTTTAATGGCCTATACCACCGCTGTTCCGCAACTCACCCTGGACAATACCGGGGTGACGATCCCCGACGAAACTGACGTTCTCGCAGGCGTGCAGGCCGACATCAATACCGCGTTCGGCGGCGGCGTCAGCTCGTCGCTGTCGTCCCCCCAGGGACAACTCGCCCAGAGCGTCACCGCCATCATCGGCGACAAGAACGACCAGATTGCCGAGGTCGTGAACAACGTCGACCCGGACAAGGCTGAAGGCCGCTGGCAAGACGCGATTGGACGGATCTACTTCATTGATCGCACGCCGGCCAGTGGGACGGTGGTGACCGGAACATGCTCGGGCCTGGTAGGTACGGTGATTCCATCCGGCAGCATGGCTCAGGATGTGAACGGCTACCTCTACGCCAGCCTGGCAGATGCCACCATCTCGGCAGCCGGTACTGTGCAGGTCGATTTTCAGTGCCAGACCACCGGGCCTATAGCTTGCCCCGTGGGCGCGCTCACCAGGATCTACATCCAGGTCACGGGCTGGGACACGATCACCAACACCACGGCCGGGACCGAAGGCGTGGACGTGGAGAGTCGGGCCGACTTCGAGTACCGGCGCAAGCTCTCCGTGGCAGCCAATGCCGTGAACTCTGTGCAGGCCATCTATGCAGCAGTGCTGGACGTTGACGGGGTTCTGGATGCCTACGTGATCGATAACCCCAAAGGGGTAGTGGTCAATACCGGCGCAACGAATTACCCAGTCGCTGCGCATAGCGTCTACGTGGCGTGTTCCGGCGGCGCGGCAGCCGATATCGCCGTGGCCATCTGGAGCAAGAAGTCCAACGGCTGCGACTACAACGGCACCACCAGCGCGGTCGTGGAGGACGCCAACTACGAAGTGCCGCGCCCGAAATACACCGTGTCCTGGGTCACGCCCACGGCGGTGCCTATCTTCTTCGCCGTGCAGGTCGTGAACAACGCGAACATGCCGGCCAACATCGTTGCACTTATCCAGGCGGCAATGATCGATGCTTTCAACGGCACCGATGGCGGTACCCGCGCGCGGATCGCGTCAGCGATCTATGCGGGTCGATTCTATGCAAGTGTGGCGGCTACGAACCCCAACGTGCAGATCCTCAGCATTCTGTTGGGTACCACAGCGCCAGGCGCAAGCACCTCCGTGACCATGGGCATTGATCAGCGTCCGACGCTCGATGCCAGCAACATCACAGTGACCCTGGTGTGAGCCATGGAAAACTATACCGACACGATCCTCAGCCAGTACGCGAACAGCCCGACCATCACCGGTCTGATCGACTTCTTCAACCAGAACATCGACCCCAGCGCGGATATCGATGCCTTCTACAGCATCATTTGGAACGTTGACACCGCTGTCGGTGTTGGCCTGGATATGTGGGGCAAGATCGTCAACGTTTCGCGCGAGCTGCAGATCGCCACTACCCCAGCATATTTCGGTTTCGACGAGGCATATACCGCGGCAACAGCCAGTACTGGCGCCCAGCCGTTTGACCAGGCGCCCATGTACAACGGCACCCTGGCCACCACCACCTTCACTCTTGCGGATGATGCATACCGCAAGCTGATCATGGTCAAGGCCCTGGCCAATATCACCGACTGCACCTCGCAGTCTCTGAACAAATTGCTTCGGTATTTGTTCGACGGGGAGGGGCGCTGCTACGTAGTGGACACCGGCGGCATGCAGGTGCGTTACGTGTTCGAGTTCGCCCTCTCCGACGTCGAGCTGGCCATCATGCTCAACTCTGGCGCGGTACCGCGCTCTGCTGGCGTCCTTGTTTCTGTCATGCAAATCGACCCCGCAACCACCTTCGGCTTTGCCGAGGCTGGATTGCAGCCGTTTGATCAGGGCGTCTTCTTCTCCACTTCGGGACTTCAAAATGCAAACTAGCGGCCTTCCGACACGCACCCCAACGCCGTTTGCCAATGGCGGGGGCAAAAACCCCATTCCGGTTGCCTCCCAGATCTCGGTCACGCCTGGCGCCGCTTCATACACGGACGGCTTCCCGCCACTGACGAGAACGCCTATTTCCGCTGGAGGTGTTCCGCCATTCGGGCTGGATTTCAACGGCATCCTCAATGCCATCACTACTGCGGTGCGGTGGTCCAATGCTGGTGGTCAATACACCTACGACACTGCTTTCTCCACCTCCGTAGGTGGCTACCCCAAAGGCGCGATGCTGGCGCGCACTGGGTTTGATGGGTTTTGGGTGTCGAGCGTAGAAAACAATACCGCCAACCCTGACACTGGCGGCGCAGGGTGGAACGCGCTTTCGGCCCAGGGCTGGGACTACGCCACTGGTGGCGGGGCGGCCAATGCGTACATCGCCACGTATTCACCCGCGATTCTTGCCCTGAAGGATGGCCTGACCCTCACTTCGACCGCGGTAGCCGTCAACACCGGCGCCAGTACGTTCTCCCCGAATGGCCTGACGGCCAAGCCCATCGTGAGCCTCGCACAGGCCACCCTGATTGGTGGCGAGCTGGTAGTGAACGGTCGATTCACGGTGAAGTATTCCGCCAACCTCGACGCCTGGGTGCTGATCTCTGCGACCGGCGGTAATGCCATGGCGGGCCGACTGATCAACGTTCAGGTATTCGGTGCAGTCGGCACCTTCTCCTACACCCCTACAGCCGGTACGCGCAGTATCGTCGTTGAAGCCCAAGGCGGTGGCGCGAGCGCAGGGGGAGTTGCCGCTCCGGCTACTGGGCAGGCTGCCGTGTCGGGTGGTGGCTCATCGGGCGCATACGGGAAGAGCTACTACCAAATTTCTGCCCTGTCAGTTCCGGTGCTGGTAACAGTTGGGGCGGGTGGGGCAGCACCTACTGCCGGCGCTAACGCCGGGATTTCCGGTGGTACTACCAGCTTCGGCTCGTACCTGGCAGCACCTGGTGGCGGCGCATCTGTTGGGTGCGCATCTCAGGCGGCTCCAATCGTCAGCGCCAACGGGGGGAGCAACCCCGGCCCTGTTGGGGCCAATATCGTTGGCTCTCCAGGCCAGGCCGGGCAAAACGGGGTGATGATCTCGGCCAACTCTGGGTATTCGGGGTCAGGTGGATCTTCCGTTTATGGGGCTGGTGGCAACAGCAGGGCAAGTGCCAACCCTGGCAATCCAGGGGCAGGTTACGGCGGCGGTGGCAGCGGCGCGCTGCAGGCTGCGGGCGGGGCTGCCTTGGCCGGAGGCGCAGGAACGCAGGGAATCGTCATCATCTGGGAGTACGCATAATGCGAACGTACGCACGCATTTACGAAGGCGCCGTGGCTGAGATTTTCTCCACGGACGGGGACATGGCCGAGATGTTCCATCCCGATCTTGTCTGGGCGGACATCACTGATGTCACTCCCGAGCCGGTCTACGGGTGGACGGCCGTTGAGGTGGAGGGGGCGTGGTCCTTCGCTGAGCCGGTGGTCCCGGCTCCCACCGATGCCGAGCTGCGTATCAACGCCATTGCCCAGCGCGATGCGTTGCTCGCGGCCGCGAACGAAAAGACGGCCGGCATGGCAGACGCCTATATCGCCGGGCTGCTTGACGCGGACGATACCGCAATGTTCAAGACCTATGCAGCCTACAAGCTGGACCTGAACAAGATCGATACCCAGGCCGGGTACCCGGCAACCATCACCTGGCCGCCTCTGCCGGCTTGACCGATTAACGATGCAAACAGCCGCCTTGAGCGGCTTTTTTTCGTCTGGAGAAAAGTACATGCCAGCCATCCCCCGCGGCGTCCGTAACAACAACCCCGGCAACATCGACTTCAACCCGCGCAACAATTGGGTAGGCCAGCTTGGCCTGGAGCCTAAGACCGCAGGCGTGCCAAACCCTCGCTTCGCCTTGTTCGACTGTGCCGAGAACGGCATCCGCGCGATCGGCAAGCTGATCCTCGCCTATCGGGGCAAGGACGGGATGCCAGGTGTCGGCAAGACCGGCATCGACACGGTCACCGAGGTCATCAGCCGCTGGGCTCCGGGCAACGAGAACAACACCGCGGCCTACGTTGCCGCCGTGGCCAAACGAATGGTGGTGCTGCCCGGCGCGCCGCTGATTCTCGGCGATTACAAGACGCTACTCGGGCTGGTCACCGGCATCATTTACCAAGAGGAGGGGTACATGCCGTATACGCCCGCCCAGGTAGAGGAAGGCGTGCGTAGGGCACTGGCATGAGCGAAACCGCGATCAAGTGGGCCGTGGCCGCCGGCCTAGTGCTGTTACTCATGGCCGGCAGCTTCTATGTGGCCTGGGCCTGGCAGGCCAACAGCTACGGCAAGCAACTGGCCGCGCAGTCGGCGGGGTACCAGGCGGACCTGACCGCCATCAACAACGCCGGGGCTGCGCAGACCAGCAAGGCCCTGGCCCAACAGCAGGCGGCGGAGCAAAAGGCCGCTGCCAGTGACGCCCAGCGCACCCAGGAGAAAACCGATGCTCTCGCCGAAAACGAAACCCTGCGCCAACGGTACGCCGCGACCCAAGCTGCCAATGACCGGCTGCGCGCTGATGTTGCTGCTGGCGCTCAGCGGCTGCGGATC